>WLME01000077.1 GCA_009700365.1 Actinomycetota bacterium
AGCCTGTTGGCTCAAAGGCGATTGCTGGAAAACGCGCTCTAGGAATTAGTCCGGCAACAATTCGCAACGAGATGGCAGTTCTTGAAGATGAAGGTCTAATCACTCAACCACATACGAGCGCTGGTCGAATTCCCACCGATCGCGGCTACCGACTCTTCGTGGACAAGCTTTCAACCGTCAAGCCACTTTCCACCGCCGAACGTCGCGCTATCGAAACTTTTCTTGAAGGTGCACACGATTTAGATGATGTTGTTAAACGAAGTGCAAAACTCTTAGCAGATATCACCAAGCAAGTTGCCGTAGTGAAGTACCCAAATATTGGTGATTCACATGGTCGCGAGATGATGGCTATCTCAGGAACTGCAAACTTGGCTCGTTCAGGTGAAGATTTGGGAAATACTCTTTCACCGATCCTTGAGGCCCTTGAAGAACAAGTCGTTTTGTTGCGCCTTCTTAGTGATGCACATCCAACAGTTCATGTCACTATTGGCAGCGAGCAACCTGAAACTAGTTTGCAGACCACGTCTCTAGTGACAGTTGGTTATGGTTCGGATTCATCACCTCTTGGTTCGCTTGGCATTCTCGGCCCTACGCGCATGGATTACGCGGGCTCAATGGCAGCAGTTTCTGCAGTCGCTCGCTATATCGGACGCTTTATCACTGAAGGCTCGAAGTAATGGCTGATTTTTACGACCTGCTTGGGCTCGATCGCGGTGCATCGCAAGATGACATCAAGAAGGCATATCGGAAAATTGCACGCGAACTTCACCCAGATGTAAATCCGGATCCAGAAGTTCAAAATAAATTTAAAGAAGTGACAGCTGCATACGACACTCTCTCTGATCCTCAGAAACGTCAGCAATATGACATGGGTGGCCAAGGTTTTGGCGGAGGCTTTGGTGGTGGTTTTGGTGGTGGTGGCTTTAGCGACATCATGGATGCATTCTTCGGCGGCGGTGGCAATCGAGGACCACGACCACGTATGCGCCAAGGGCAAGATGCTCTGATTCGCATCGAAGTAGATTTACATGAAGCATGTTTTGGAACTGAACGAGATATCACTTTGGAATCAGCAGTTATTTGCGAAAAATGCGAAGGCCAGGGAACTGCAAATCAGAGCGCACCAACAATGTGCCCTGTCTGTAAGGGTCGAGGCGAAACTCAATTTGTTCAAAAATCATTCCTTGGACAAGTAATGACTTCGCGCCCGTGCAACAACTGTTCGGGCTACGGAAGCGTTATTACAGATCCATGTCGAGAATGCGGCGGCGACGGACGAGTACGTGCACGTCAGACAATAAATATTAAAGTCCCTGCAGGAGTTGAAACCGGCAATCGCATTCAAATGGCAGGTCGAGGCGAAGTGGGACAAGGCGGCGGACCAGCAGGCGATTTGTACGTTGAAATCGTTGAATCTGATCACGAATTCTTGCTTCGCGACGGAGACAATCTGCACGTCGCCATTGAGATTTCCTTCGCGTCGGCAGCGTTGGGTACATCGGTGAACGTAGAAACACTTGATGGCCCAGTAAAGGTTGAAATCAAGGCTGGCATACAGAGCGGAACCACGATTCCGGTCAAGGGTAAAGGCATGACTCGACTTCGCACTTCGCACCGTGGGGACTTAATTGTTCATGTAGATATTGCGACGCCTCATAAACTCAGCCGAGATCAAGAGAAATTGTTGAAGGATTTTGCCCAATCTCGCGGAGAAAAAGATGGCGATGTAAAAATCAAAGGCCATAAAGAAGGTCTTTTCTCTAAATTCAGAGATGCATTTAATCGCTGATGCTTACACTCTTCTTTGTTGAGAATCTTCCGACCTCTGTCGGAAGCATTTATCACTTTGACAATGACGACGCCCTGCATGCGATTCGCGTGCTGCGCATCGCAAGCGGAGAATTTTTCAACCTTTCAGATGGAAAAGGCAATTGGTCGCACGTCGAAGCTGTAGAAGTTCATAAGAAATATATGACAGTCAGAGTTCTAGAGACTGGATCTCAAGAGCCACTTAGCACGCACTTCACCGTTATCCAAGCGATTCCTAAAGGTGATCGAATTAAAGAATCTATTGAGATGTGCACTGAAGGTGGGGCAGATCGAATAGTGATGTGGAAAGCTGCCCGAAGCATCGGAAAATCTGATGACAAAATTGAGAAATTACAGGTGACGGCGCGCGAAGCTAGCAAGCAGTCGCGACGATTCTTCATACCCGAAGTAATTGGTGTCGCAACGACGCATGCTGTCATTGATCAGATCGCACAGGCTGATTTAGCACTTGTTTTTCACGAATCTGCGACGATGAAGGTGTCCCAGCTGGTCGCACCCGGATGCAGAAAAGTTGCAATCATCATTGGGCCAGAAGGTGGTCTGACAGATGAAGAGATTGAAACATTTGCAGCAGCTGGTGCAAAGGTTGCTTTGATGGGTCGCCCGGTTTTGCGCTCAGCACATGCCGGACTTGCTGCACTTTCGGCAGTCAACACCGCCTTATCCGTGTGGTGATTTCGACCCATTACCGATACATTTTCTAACTATATGGAACGCCTTTTAATCACCGTCCCACCTTCAATTCCGATGGTCTCACTCGTCGGTATCAATGATGCAAATATGTTGGCGATCGAAGCCGCATTTCCCTCTGTCAATGTCACGGTGCGAGGAAATGAGATAACTCTGCGCGGTCCACATATTGATTGCCTAGCCATGGAGAAGTTGATCGCCGAAATGATGGTTGTTCTTCGTTCAGGGCAGACGCTCAACGTTGATGCAGTTACTCGAAGCATCGCGATGCTTGAAGCAGAACCTGCTCAAAACCCAGGTGAAGTACTTTCGCTCAATATCGTCTCTAACCGTGGTCGCACTATTAGACCAAAGACTGCCAATCAGAAACTTTATGTTGATGCAATCGAAGAGAACACAATTACCTTTGGCATTGGACCTGCCGGAACCGGAAAAACTTATCTTGCGATGGCAAAGGCAGTTGCTGCCCTTCAAGCAAAGAAGGTCAATCGCATTATCTTGTCTCGCCCTGCAGTTGAAGCTGGCGAAAAGCTGGGATTCTTACCCGGTACTCTCAATGAAAAAATCGATCCTTATCTTCGACCACTCTTTGACGCACTACACGACATGATTGATTCTGAATCAATTCCTCGCTTGATGCAGACAGGCGTGATTGAAGTAGCCCCACTTGCCTTTATGCGCGGGCGCACACTCAACGATGCCTTCATCATCTTGGACGAAGCGCAGAATACGACTCCCGAACAGATGAAAATGTTTTTAACTCGTCTTGGCTTTGGGTCAAAGATGGTTATTACGGGCGATGTAACTCAGAATGATTTGCCTAATGGACAGCGTTCAGGTCTTGGAATAATTCGTGACATCCTCGAGGGTGTAGATGATATTTCTTTCATGCAATTAACTGCCGATGATGTTGTCCGCCATCGCTTGATTGGCGATATCGTCAAGGCTTATGACAAGTACGAGGAAAGTAAATCCGTGCCACGTCCAATCCGTAACGCATAAATTACTATGACAGTCGATCTGATTAATCGCTCAGGCGCCCTTGTGCCCGAAAAAGAGATGCATACTCTCTTAAACTTCGGAATTGAATATATGGAATGTAACCCCGAATGCACGATCTCTTTGATATTTGTTGATACTCAGGAGATGGAAGAACTCCATATTAAATGGATGGATGAAACTGGCCCCACAGATGTCCTTTCATTCCCCATGGATATGCCAGAGAACAAGCACGAGATCGTGACTCTAGGAGATATCGTGATTGCACCAGCGGTAGCTGCGCAACAAGCAGCTTCAGCGGGTCATAAAATCGAGCACGAGATTTACATTCTTGCCACCCATGGATTACTGCACATTCTTGGGTATGACCACGCAGATCCTGACGAAGAGAAAGTCATGTTTGCCCTACAAGAAAAAATAGTTGAGGAGTGGTCACGCAAGTGATCAAAAACCTGTGAAAAATAGAATCGTAAAGAAGATTTCCCTTGCATTTCGAGGCTTTGCATTGGGTTTGTTGTCTGATGAAGATGAACTTCGCGCATTAATGGACCATGCGCACAACCGAGGCATAGTCGAATCCGATGAACACGAAATGATTCACAATGTATTTGAACTCGGCGATACCTTGGTGCGCGAGCTCATGGTCCCTCGAACTGAAATGGTCTGGTGCGAAAGAGATAAAACGCTTCGCCAGGCCCTCTCGCTAGCGCTCCGCTCTGGGTACTCACGTATCCCAGTCATTGGTGATGGCATAGATAACATCATCGGCATTGCATATGTGAAGGACCTCGCAAAGCGAGCACTAGACCACCATGAAGCTGAAACTACGGAAAAGGTAGAGCAGCATATTCGTCCGGCAGTATTTGTTCCTGAAAATAAAGAAGCAGCAGAATTATTAAAAGAGATGCAGCGCGATCAAATTCACTTAGCGATTGTTGTAGACGAGTACGGTGGGACTGCAGGAATTATCACTATTGAAGACATTATTGAAGAAATCGTCGGTGAAATTGCTGATGAATATGACGATGGCATCGAATCTTTCTCTTGGATCAGCGAGAAGAAGGCGCGCGCTAAAGCATCGATGCATGTGGAAGATCTTGCTGCCGAGTTAAAGATATCAATAGATCGCGAAGAATTTGATGATGTCGACACAATCGGTGGTTACATGGCAGAAAAGCTTGGGCGAGTACCAATCGCTGGTTCTACAATCGATATTGATGGATGGTCTATTACATCTGAGCGCCCTGTAGGTCGCCGCCGACGAATCAGCTCAGTTATTATTGAGCGATTAGAAAGTGACGAGGAAATAAATGATTAATCCTGAAGATTCCAAGCTTGTCACCCTAGCCACATCGACTCTTGCCCGAAGTGGCGCCCAACAAGCAGCTGCGCTTCGCGACACAACCGGTCGCACCTATGTTGCAATTAATGTGACTTCACCATCACTTAATCTCGATGCGTTCGAAGCTGTACTGACCGTCGCACTTGCATCTGGTATTTCCGGAATCGAGTCAGTTGTTGCTACTGGTTCACAGCCTGCAAATGTGAAGGCAATTAAGGATTTCTCACCGAGCGCAACACTTTTCTATATTGACGCAAGCGGAGAAGAACGCGCGCTTTAGCCTAATTGCACCGTTGAAGATAAGATTGACCAATGCGCGTTGTTCGATTTACACCTCAGCCTGATTCTGGCTTAGGAACCGACCCGCTCTTTGGAATCCTCGAGGATGACAATCAGATTTCTATAATTTCTGGCGATCCGATTTATCACGGTATTCAAAAGACGGCCGCAAAGGTAGAACTCACAAAAGTGCGCCTCTTGGCTCCGGTAATCCCTCGCTCAAAAATTGTCTGTGTCGGTAAGAATTATGCAGATCATGCCGCCGAAATGGGGGGAGTAGTTCCCGAAGAACCCATTATCTTTTTAAAGCCCAATACATCAGTGATTGGCCCGGGTGACACAATCGTATGGCCTGCGATGGCACCATCGATTGATTACGAAGCAGAGCTTGCAGTTGTTATCGGTCGAGTCTGCAAAGAGGTTCCAAAAGAGCGGG
>WLME01000078.1 GCA_009700365.1 Actinomycetota bacterium
AAAAGTGAGTCATCGTCACCACGAATAATTCGGCCATAGCCAGTGGGATCTGGATGCTCGGCGGTTAATACTGAAGCGGTAAATCCGCCTTGGTGATGGTGATCAAGAAGTTGTTGAAGAGAATCACCGGTAAGCATTGGCGTATCACCTGCTAATACCAAGATGGTTCCTGTTGCTTTTAATCCATTGAGTGCAAGTTGTGTCGCATGACCTGTTCCACCGCGCTTTTCTTGAAAGACGGTTGTGACATGCGGTGCGATTTCGAGAAGGTGTGCCTCGACTTGTTCGCGACCTGCGCCAACAACAACGCGTACCTGCTTGGGAGAAAGTATGTCGACTGCATTAATAACATGGCCGACAAGTGATCGGCCTGAGATTGGATGAAGAACCTTTGGAGTACTCGATTTCATGCGAGTGCCTTCACCAGCAGCGAGAATCACCACGGTTTCTAGGCTCATGTATGCAGTCTACTTGCTCCGCCAGTTTTATCGGCCGAGCCATAAATGGCTCCGCCACTCACTCAGGCGGATTCACTTCGTTGCTCCGCCACCAGGTATCGATCCTGGACCCTGGGCTTCAAAGGCCCATGTGCTAGCCACTACACAATGGCGGAACCTATATTCTCCCTTATCTTCGGTAGTGCTCGCGACCAGTAAACTCATTACAAATGCAGAATAATCAGCGTATGCAGAACAATCGTGATGAAGTTGACCGCCTTATAGCGGCCTGGAAGCGCGAACGCCCAGATCTTGACCTCTCACCCCTTGCAGTCCTCAGCCGCATCACCCGAATAGCCCGTCACCTCGATATCGCACGTCGCGATGCATTTGGTGATCTTGAAAACTGGGGATTCGATGTTCTAGCAGCGCTTCGTCGTGCAGGAGCCCCTCATCAATTATCACCAGGTCAATTAATGCAAGAAACTATGGTGACAAGTGGAACCATGACAAATCGATTAGATCGACTAGAAGAGTTGCAGCTCATAACCCGCGAACAAGATCCTGATGATGGTCGTGGGTCACTTGTTACTCTCACTAAATCAGGGATTCGCGCAGTAGATGCAGCGCTAGAAGGATTACTCGAAAATGAACGCGAGCTTCTTCAAACTCTTTCGGTTAAAGATCGTGAAACGCTGGCAGAATTACTCAGCAAACTTGTTACTGAATTCGACGAGAATTAATTAAATTACTTTGGCTCCGTGTACCGGACCATAAGCGCGAGCAACGCTTCCCACTACACCGCTCGCAGTAAGTGCTACCGCTAAATCAAGTCCTGCATCTTCATCTGCAACTAAGAATGCCACTGTAGGGCCAGAGCCAGAAACTATTGCGCCCAGCGCACCGTAGTCGCGGCCGACTTCGAGAACGAGGCTAAGAGCTGGTCGCAACGAACATGCTGCGTTTTGTAAATCATTGGTGAGTGCATTTCCTACTGCTTCGGCATCGGATGCAAGAAGTGATTGCATGAGTGCATCAGAAACCTGAGGTGGTGCGATATCTAGTTCTGCTCGCATCCGATCACACTCTGCATAAACTGCAGGAGTTGATAATCCCACGCTTGAAAGTGCCAAAACCCATTGATAAGTACCGCGTGAAAGTGCGGCGGTGAGTTGATCTCCACGGCCTTGCCCGATTGCGGTTCCGCCAGAGATCATAAAAGGAACATCACTTCCTAGCTTTGAACCAAGTGCGTGCAATTCTTCTCGAGACATCTCGAGCTGAAAGAGTGAATCCATCGCAACTAAAGTCCCTGCAGCATCTGCACTTCCTCCGGCCATGCCACCAGCCACAGGGATTGATTTCTTAATTTCAATATGCACATCTGCGTTAAATTCAAACTTTTCACCAATGAGCTGAGCTGCCTTGACGGCAAGATTTGAGTCATCTTCAGGCACGCCATGGGTGTGCTCTCCAGTAATGGAAATTGTTACTCCACTGCCGGGCTGTGACTTTGACACTGTTATGTCATCAAAGATTGAGATCGCTTGAAAGACAGAGACAAGGTTGTGATAGCCATCTTCTTCGCGGGGTCCAACGGATAACTGCAAATTAATTTTTGCAGGTACGCGAACCGTTACTGAGTTATGAGCCACGTTAAAACTCTACCCTTGTTTTGCAATTGCGCAGAAGGCGGAGATGTCGAGGGCTTCACCGCGAAGAGTGGGATCGATGCCTGCGGCTTGCAAAACTGCTTCTGCTGCCCCAGATCCGCCATACATTGACGAAAGTGCCGAACGGAGCATCTTCCTTCTTTGAGCGAAGGCAAGATCAATAATTGCAAAAACCTTTTTACGCAATTCTTCATCACCAGGTGTTGCGCGCCTTGTAAAACCAACTAGCTTTGAGTCAACATTTGGTTGAGGCCAAAAAATATTGCGTGATACAGAACCTGCGCCGCAGACATCAGCCCACCATGCCGCTTTTACACTTGGAATTCCATATTCCTTTGTATTCGGTTTTGCAGCTAAACGATCGGCGACCTCTGCTTGCACCATAACCACACCGCTTCGCAGAGATGGAAGAATCTCAAGGAGATGGAGAAATACGGGTACGGAAACGTTGTACGGCAAGTTGGCAATCAAAACGCTGGGCTGAAGTGGCAGTTCCTTTAACGTCAAAGCATCTTGATTAATTACCGTCAAGATATCTGCTCGATCAGAATGTTTTGCCGCAGTTGTTGGCAATTGAGTTGCAAGACGTGAATCGATTTCAACTGCAATCACTGCCTGAGCTTCTTCAAGCATCGCAAGAGTTAATGATCCAAGGCCGGGTCCAATTTCGAGGGCGATATCTGAGGAAGTAAGCCCTGCTGTTCTGACAATCTTTCGACAGACATTTCCATCATGTACAAAGTTCTGCCCCAAAGATTTTGAAGGTTTGAGATCTAGAGCAGCGGCTAGTTCGCGTATTTCTGCTGCACCTAAGAGACTCATGCAAAAGAACCGAAGATGCGCTCGGCGTTGAGTGATAAGGCAGTACATAGTTCTGCGAGGTCCTGATTTCTTTCCGAAGCCATAGCACGAACGATATTTGCAATCTGAGCTGGTGTATTAAGTGCACCGCGATGAGGTGTTGGCGCTAAAAATGGTGAATCTGTCTCGACTAAGAGCTGATCATGTGGAACAAGTTTTACCGCTTCGCGCAATGCAGGTGCATTCTTAAAGGTAAGTGTGCCCGCAAAGGACAAGATGTAGCCACGATCAATACAGGTTTTAGCCATCTCCACATCACCTGAGAAGCAATGAAAGACAGTCTTTTCTGGTGCTCCGACCTCAAGAAGGATTGATAAGACGTCATCGTGTGAATCTCGATCGTGAATCACCAGCGCTTTATTTGTGCGCTTGGCCAAATCAATGTGCCATTTAAAAGATTCTTGTTGACGTTTCTGCAAGGCAGGCTCGGTGCGAAAATAATCAAGGCCCGTTTCACCTATGGCTCGCACTCGAGGATCGTGGGCTAATTTTTCTATGACAGCCCAGTCGGCTTCAAGGTCGGCAACTACTGGCGCTTCGTTTGGATGTAGTGCAACTGCTGCAAGAACTCGACCAGGGAATGCATGTGCCATATCCACGCACCACTGTGATTGCTCTGCTGAATATCCCACTTGCACTATGCGATCAACATTTACCGATTTTGCATCATCAAGAACTTGGCGAACTTCATCAGAATCTGGTGCTTGATTGGTAACTATTTCAATATGCGCATGTGCATCAACTGTAGGGACAGGCAGCGGTTCGGGAAGCGGTGCTAACTGACGATCTATATCGCGATTGTGGCGATCGGTCATTAGAAAATTACTCTTTAACTTCTAACCGTGGGAATAAGACCGGAGTCTTTGTAACAGTTGCACCTTGTGGCAACTGACCCCAGGTCGCAACCTTAGATATTTCTTGTGTTCTGATTTCGCCTAGTGTTTCTTTTGCACCCAGTGATTCCCACAAGATTTCAGTTGTTGCAGGCATTACGGGGTGAAGCAAAACAGCCAAGGCGCGCAGAGATTCGGCAGTGTTATATAAAACTTCTTCAAGAATGCCCTGATTGGCAGGATCTTTCGCAAGAATCCACGGTTCTTTTACCGTGACGAAACCATTGACTTGCTTGCAGTAATCCATGATCGCGTTGATTCCACCTTGGAAATCAAGTGCGACCATTGCAGCATCAGCCTTATCGACTGTTGCCTGTAGAGCTTCGGCAAGCCCCGCATCTTTTGCTTGTGCAGGAACTTTACCGCCGCAGTATTTTTCGATCATTGCAGCAAGGCGCGATGCAAGGTTTCCAAAATCATTTGCGAGTTCGGATGTGTATCGAGCGCTCATATCTTCCCAGGAGAACGAACCGTCGCTGCCAAATGGAATTGCACGTAAGAAGTAGTAGCGGAATGCATCAACGCCGAAGTGATCGGTGATATCTGAAGGTGCGATACCTGTGAGTTTTGACTTTGACATCTTTTCACCGCCAACGAGCAACCAACCATGTGCAAATACTTTCTTAGGAATTTCAATTCCCGCCGCCATCAACATAGCTGGCCAGATCACAGCATGAAAACGCAAAATATCTTTTCCGACGAGGTGCACATCGGCGGGCCATGTTGAAGCAAATTTCTTGCCGCCCTCAGAATCTGGTGCATCCGTGAGGCCAACAGCCGTTGCATAGTTGAGCAGCGCATCGAACCAGACATAGACAACTTGATCCGTATCCCAGGGAACCGGAATTCCCCAGTCAAATGTGGATCGGGAAATTGAAAGGTCAGAGACTCCGCCTTCTAAAAAGGCTACGACTTCATTACGGGCGCTCTCTGGTTGGCACGCTTCGGGATTCTTCTTGTAATGATCAAGTAGTGGTTGCGCAAATTCAGATAATTTAAAGAACCAGTTATTTTCATTTACTAACTCGATCGGCTTACTGTGGATGGGACAGAGTTTTTCTCCATCTGCATCAATCAAATCTCCGGGTAACTTAAACTCTTCGCAACCAACACAGTATGGACCTTCATATTTACCAGCATAGATATGGCCTGAATCTTTGAGGGATTGCAAGAACTTCTGTACGCGTTCTGTGTGACGTGGTTCAGTGGTGCGGATAAAGTCATCATTGGCAATATTGAGAGCTGCCCAATTTGGTTTCCAGGCATCAGCAACTAACTTGTCCACCCATGCTTGCGGAGCAACGTTATTTTGTTCTGCAGTGCGCATTACTTTCTGCCCATGCTCATCGGTTCCGGTTAGAAACCACACAGACTCACCACGTTGGCGGTGCCAACGAGTGAGGACATCGCCGGCAACGGTTGTATATGCATGACCAATATGCGGTGCATCATTTACATAGTAAATCGGCGTAGTCAGATAGAAAGACTTCATTTGCTCATCTTATTCGCATCGACTACGGCTGCATAAACAATCTTCTTCGGAAGGTCGAATTCTTCGGCAACTGTGGCAATTGCGCCTTTTCGGTCCATTCCAGCTGCTTCATATTCACGAACGCGTACGACTGCATCATCTGCTGTCTTTATTTCAGAACCCTCAGCCACTCCTGCAAAAACCAAGGTA
>WLME01000079.1 GCA_009700365.1 Actinomycetota bacterium
ATTGCCCGCCATCGAGAATTACATCGTTGGCGTCGAGGAAATTTTCAAGTTCATCCCGCACAGCCTGAGAATTTGTTGGTGACACATATCCAAATCGATTTGCACTCGGCGCTGCAATTCCTGCAATATCTAAATCATGTGCTGCCTCTAAAAGAGCCAAAGCAATGGGATGGCTAGGAACTCGTAACCCAACAGTGTCTTGTCCCCCAGTAATGAAATTTTTAGCGAGATCACTTCTCTTGAGAATAAGCGTCATCGGGCCTGGCCAAAATGTACGAGCAAGGGCAATTGCATACTCAGGAATGTCAGATATCCAAGGATGAATGCGATGAAGGGATGCGACATGGACGATGAGTGGGTGATCATTGGGCCGACCTTTGACTTTATATATTCGTGAAACCGCAAAGTCATTATTTGCATCTGCGCCAAGTCCATAAACAGTCTCGGTGGGAAATGCCACAAGGGCGCCTGCCTTTAAAGCCGCTGCCGCTGCACTTATTGCATCTGCCGTGCAGTGAGATACGAATTGCCCGCCAGTCATAAGTTCAATTATCCAGCTTTTTTGCGAGAAGATAACCACATGGCCAATCGCATCAAAGTTATGCAGATCATCGCCCGCATGAATGTGGGTGGCCCAGCAGTCATTGTTGCCGAATTGATGCGAGGCCTAGATTCCTCGCACTTTGAGCAACGCCTCATCACCGGATACTGCGATGAAACTGAGGCAGATTACCTTGATGACGTTGCAACAGATATCAAAGCTTCTCGAATTGCAGGTCTTGGCAGATCTATTTCTCCGATTGCAGATCTCAAAGCATTCTTCGGATTGGTTCGCACGATTAGAGAATTTAACCCTGATGTTATTCATACCCACACTGCAAAGGCGGGGGTCCTTGGTCGACTTGCCTCAATAATCGCCGGACGCGGCGCAGTACGCATTCATACCTTTCATGGACATTTACTGCATGGCTACTTCTCAAGTTGGAAGACACATTTAGTTGTCGCAATTGAGAAATCACTAGCAAAGCGCACCCACTACTTAATCGCAATCGGAACCGAAGTAGAGCGAGAATTACTAGCCGCAGGAATTGGCCAACCAGATCAGTATCGGATCTTCTTTCCAGGACTTCCCGAGCCACAGGTAGCCAACAAATCAGATCTTCGCCGAGAGCTTGAACTTGATCCAGCAAAGATTTACTGCACTTTTGTCGGACGATTGACGCAGATTAAACGTCCCGATCGACTTCTGGATGTGGCTGCTGCAATGGTTGCGCGAGAAGTGCCAATTCACTTCCTCATTGCTGGCGAAGGCGAACTTTTCCAAAGCTGCAAGGAGCGGGCGAAGGTCGAGAATTTACCTATTACTTTTTTGGGTTGGAGAAAAGATATTGCTAATTTATTTTCAGCCAGCGATATCGCGATTTTGACGAGTGATAATGAAGGGATTCCACTTACTTTGATTCAAGCAGCGCAAGCAGGGCTTCCCATTATTGCTCCGGCAGTTGGATCGATTTCAGATATCGTCAAAAATGATGTGACCGGTTATCTGACAACACCGCAGCCAGGTGCAATAGCTAGCGCTTTGAGCGCAGTTGCAACAGATTCTGGCCTCCGAACCAGATTGGGCGAGGCCGGAAGAGAGCGCGCTCACATGTATTTCTCACTTGAGCGAATGCTCCGAGATCACACAGAAATTTATAACCTCGCACACAAGAAATAAGAGATAATAGAGTCATGACAAATCGCACACGTATCCCTGTAATCGCCCTACTAGTAATTGCAGTAGCCGCAATGCTTTCCCCTACAGCAAATGCAGCCGCTACTCGCTACATCACAGTCTCTGCTCAAGGCACGATTCAGGTTGTGCCAGATGCGGTGCGGATCAATGCGACTGCAAGTACTTTGGCTGCAACAAGTAAGGAAGCGCTTGCAACAAATGCCAAGACTTCAAATGCTGTGCGCGCCGCTCTTAAGGCTGCGAAGATTGATACTAAAGATTATGCAACTCAGAGCGTTTCGGTTTATCCAGAGTACAAGTACACAACTGATGGCGTTGCAGTACTTTCTGGTTACCGTGCATCACAATCATTTTCAATAGTTGTCCGTGCTGCAGATACTGCAGGATCACTAGTCGACTCATTAGTAGCTGCTGGCGGAGATAACTTGCAAATTAATGGGGCATCTCCATTTGTACTTGATACAACAAAGTCACTTGAATCTGCACGTGCTGCTGCAGTAAAGAGTGCAAAATCTAAAGCGACTTCATATGCAAAGTTAATGGGAGTAAAGCTCGGCAAAGTTAATTTCCTTGTCGAAAATTCTTCTCCTTCAAATTACTCACCTGTAATGTCAGTTGCGAAAGCTGAGTCAGATTCAACAGTGATTGATTTAGGCCAGCAAGATGTGACTATCTCAGTCACAGTTCAGTGGGGCTTGCTTTAAATTCACTGCTCTTCTGAGCATATTGGGGCAGAAATAAACCGAGTTTGGTCGTGCACGCCTAAGAAGGTACGATTTGCGAGCCTCAAACGTCCCCATCGTCTAGGGGCCTAGGACATCGCCCTTTCACGGCGGTAACACGGGTTCGAATCCCGTTGGGGGCACGCTTCGAAAGAAGTAGCTGCTTTGAAAGAGGTAGCGATGGTCGAATGTATGCGAATACATAAGGCCCGGTAGCGCAGTTGGTTAGCGCGCCGCCCTGTCACGGCGGAGGTCGCGGGTTCAAGTCCCGTCCGGGTCGCAAAAAGAAGAGAGTGTCCACACACTCTCTTCTTTTTAACTACAACTACATATTGGCTCGGTAGCTCAGTTGGTACGAGCGCGCGACTGAAAATCGTGAGGTCGACAGTTCGATCCTGTCCCGAGCCACAAGTGATTTAAATTTATTCATTCTTACAAGAGCTTAGGAACTTCACCTTTCAGCTCTTCAACTCTTTCTCCAATGATTTTTTCATCGCCTTCTACCAATAATCTTTTATCGCGACCGAGCTCGCCGTACACGATTGTGAAATCTCGAATTCGTAGATTGAGCGCTTGAGCTAGTTGCTTAATTACTGCCTGATTAGCTTTTCCATCTACTGCAGGCGCCTGCACTGCAACGATTAATCGCGGGGGTTGGCCAGTAACACCACCGACTTTATTTCGTGAAGAATTAGGTCGTACTCGAATTTCTAAAAGAAATGGCACTGCTATAAAAAAATTAGCCAGCGGAACCAGATCCAGATGGTCCAGCTTTTCGCTGAACCTGTGGGGCGCCACCACTGCGCTGGCCGCCACGAATCTTTGAGCCACCTTCAGAATGTGTTTGCGTGCCAGGTGCGCCCTTCTTATTTTTCTTTGCTTCAAGGGCAGCAAGCATTCTTGCCTTTACATCATCATTCTTATCGGTCATGAGACGAGTCTACCCCTCAGAAGGAATTCGAAGAAAGAAAGTCAGTAGCGCTAACCAGAGCACAGATCCCAGAACTATCGTCTGTAATCCAAGTGAATCTGGCCAGGTATAAATAGTCACTGCAATTAATCCGAAGATTGCAGCTAGCCCCCACAAAGTAAAAGCGGTTTTAGGGCGATTAAGGCCTACGCGCATCAGACGATGAGACAGGTGATCGCGACCGCCTTGAAAAGGCGAAATGCCACGATATAAACGAGATATAACTGCAACTGTTGTGTCGAGAATCGGTGTAGCCATCAAAAAGACCGGAATTGCTAGTGATTTATAGGAAGGAACAACGCCAGGACTGAGGCGAATAGTTAAGACCGAGATGATGACTCCTAGGAAGAGTGAACCTGCATCACCCATATAAATCTTGGCTGGATGTCGATTCCAGATAAGGAATCCTGCAGTTGCACCGGCAGTCACGATTGCCAAAGCGCTCACAAGTATTTGTTGGCGATCGTGGGCAATAATGAAGAGGAAGAAGGTAATAACGGCGACTGTTCCTGCAGCGCCACCATCGTGATTGTCGAAGAAGTTGATTGAATTTGTGACTCCAACAATCCAGAGAACCGTAACGAAATAGTTGATTAAATGGTTACTAAATGCAAAACCCATAGTGTCGGTCACGGTAAGAATTACAGCTACTACGATTCCGGTAAAAGTCTGAGCAACGAGGCGAGGCCATGGAGCTAATCCATTGAGGTCATCCCATAAACCCATTGCAGAAATTGCAATTGCTGGAACAAATACAAAGCTTGCAAGTTTAAAAGTTGTGAGTGAAAAATCCACCGCAAGCAGAGATCCGTACGATGCCGCAACAATTCCGATAGCGATTGCGACTCCACCTAGGTACGGAACGGGATCTTTCTGCGCCTTGCGAGCAATCGTTGGCGCATCCACTGCCCCAAATCTTAGAGCGATACTTCGAATTGGAGGAGTGATTAAACCAACCGTTAGAAATGTAAGAAAGCCAAGAAGGATAAAGAGAGCAATTGAATAATTCATCGAACTGTTAAAAAATTAATTCTGGGCCTTGAAGTAATTCTGGCGAAGATCATCTACCTCAGATTTACGATAGCGACGATGGCCGCCCAAGGTGCGAATAGATGTCAGCTTTCCGGCCTTTGCCCAACGTGTCACGGTCTTGGGATCAACACCAAAGAGTTCAGCGACTTCTCGTGGGGTCAGAAGGATCTCGGCATCAGGTAGTCGATTCATCTCACCTCCCAGAGAGTAGTTTGGATTATGTGTCCGTTTTGCTCCGTAATGTCGGGAAGTATTCCCCACCACTTGGACTCTGGCAATACCTATTTATGATTTAAATTGCTGATTCAAAGGCCTGAACTAAGCGCCAGCGTGACACAAGGCGCTCGTATCCTTGCCCCGCAATCGCTCCATCGCCGGCTGATAATCCAGACAAACTATGCGCAACATCTTCAATTGAAGTGTCATCGTTGATCCCATCAAGGTCTTGTGCTCGAAGGGCAGAATCGAGATAACCAGCAAGCCCGCCGTAATCTAATTCGACAAGAGATTGTGGATGAAAGAGTTCGAGCCAATCCAACATATTTTCAATCTCTTGTTCGACCAATCCTTGTCCGAAAGCGCCCAGAACTATTTCATGAGAACGTTCAGCTCGCTCGCGCGCCTTTGACATAGAGGTTCGAGCAATCGAGAACGGACCATCTGCATCTTCGCCCCGGACTCTCTCATCCGCGGTAAAGAGTGAGAACCATCGTGGTGGCACTACCCAATTCTCGGTGATTATGTGCGGAACGCGATCTTCAAGTAAGTCAACGCCAGTTGTAATTACTTCTTCGAGTGATGGCGAAATAAAGAAAGGTGTAATTGACGATGGAAGTGATTCTTTAAAATCATCGAGCGCTGCCCAACAACGAGTTGCAGTTGACCAAGGCGATACAAAACGTGTTCCATCAATATCTAAAACATGTGCACCATCAGGACGAACAGCTGGTGGTTCAGGGAATATCAATCTTCGAAGTGCGAGCGCCTGCTCTTCTTTCCGAGAATCTAGGGATGCATCAATGTTCTGCCAACGAATACGATCAACAGGTTCGAATGCAGAGAGTGGTTCGTA
>WLME01000008.1 GCA_009700365.1 Actinomycetota bacterium
GAGCAATCTTGATGCGATGTTGTTGATTTCTGAAAAGGAAGAAACATCTCACGATCGCACAATGAAATTCCAATTCTTAGCTACTCCTTTAGAAATTAAAGGCAATGGCCGCGTAGAGGAAGTTGTATTCCAGAAGACTGGAACGGATGAGACTTTCAGCATTAAGTGCGGTTTAGTCATTACTGCGATTGGCTATGAAGCAGCTTCTCTTGAAGGAATTCCATACGAAAAAGGAAAAGTTGTTAACTCCGATGGCCGCGTGAATGAAAACGTTTATGTCGTTGGTTGGGCAAAGCGCGGACCTTCAGGTGTCATCGGCACCAATAAATCAGATGCCGCAGATGTCATGAAGTTGCTCGTTGAAGATCTCGGGACACCGAAGGACTCAGGCGATGTCACCGATGTAATTACACATAACAGGGTTGTAACTCAGCAGCATTGGCAATCAATCAATGAAGCCGAAATTGCCGCAGGCGAGCCGCTTGGCAAACCGCGTCGCAAGGCAGTCGCTCGCGAAGAACTCTTGAAGTTAGGTAGGCTGTAATACGTGCGTTTTATCAATCAACCGGTCTACGACCTGACCTATGACGATGTTTTTATGGTTCCGAGCAAATCCGAACTCACAAGCCGCATGGACGTTGATCTCTCATCCAATGATGGAAGTGGGACAACAATCCCTTTAGTAGTTGCAAATATGACCGCAATTGCTGGTCGCCGAATGGCTGAAACAATTGCTCGCCGAGGTGGTCTTGTTGTCATTCCACAAGATATTCCGATTCCTGTAGTTGCAGAAGTCATTGCCTCCGTAAAGGCTCGTCATACATTCTTTGAAACTCCGATTACTTTGACTCTAAAAGAGACTGTCGCCGATGCTGCTTCGCTCATTCATAAGCGCGCACATGGCGCTATTGTCATAGTCGACGGAAATAAACCAGTCGGAATCGTTACTGAAGAAGACCTAGCCGGGGTCGATCGTTTCACGCAATTGAGCCAAGTGATGACACAAGAGCTCACAACTATGCCTGACACACTTAATCCACGCCAAGCTTTTGAATTCCTTAATGAACGACTTCGCACTGTAGCGCCAGTGGTCACTGCATCAGGTGAACTCGTTGGAATCATTACCAAAGTAGGTGCACTGCGCGCGACGCTGTACTCACCGGCTGTCGATTCTAAAAACAAACTTCGTATTGCTGCCGCTGTTGGCATCAATGGCGATATAGCGGATAAAGCAGCTAAATTGGTAGCAGCAGGTGCTGATGTGCTTGTCGTCGATACTGCTCACGGACATCAGAAGAAGATGATCGAAGCGCTTCATTCCATCAAGCAGCTAAACCTTGGAGTCCCAATCGTTGCAGGCAATGTAGTCACAGCTGCTGGCGTACGTGACCTAGTAGCAGCTGGTGCGGACATCATTAAAGTTGGTGTTGGACCAGGTGCGATGTGCACAACTCGTATGCAAACTGGTGTTGGCCGCCCACAATTTTCTGCAGTACTCGAATGTGCAGCTGAAGCGAAAAAGCTGGGCGCACATGTGTGGGCCGATGGCGGTGTACGTCATCCCCGAGATGTTGCTCTTGCACTCGCTGCCGGAGCATCCCAGGTGATGATCGGATCTTGGTTTGCCGGAACGTACGAATCACCTGGTGACTTAATGCGCGATAGCTCGGGTCGTGCGTATAAAGAATCTTTCGGTATGGCATCAAAGCGCGCAGTAAGTGCCCGAACAACACAAGAGGATGCATTTGATCGCGCACGTAAAGCGCTATTTGAAGAAGGAATTTCTTCTTCCAGAATGTTCCTCGATCCAAATCGACCAGGAGTCGAAGATTTAATTGACGAAATTATTTCCGGACTTCGTTCTTCGTGCACATATGCCGGAGCACATAATCTTGAAGAATTTGCAGAGCAAGCCGTTGTCGGAATTCAATCTGCATCAGGTTATGCAGAGGGTCGTCCACTCAGCACTTCATGGCGCGGATAGCACCGAAATACGCTGATTTCTGCCCGTTTTTCACCAAAGTTAAAACCCTGTAGTATTCGCATCCGCAATACAAAATTCAATAAGCGTGCGTAGCTCAACGGATAGAGCATCTGACTACGGATCAGAAGGTTAGGGGTTCGAATCCCTTCGCGCGCACAAGTTAAGCTCTCGGTGCCTTTCACACCGGGGGCTTTTCTTCTTTTATGGGTACAAGCCACGCAATCTGTGCGCTTCAGCAACTCGTGCAACACCAATCATGTGTGCGGCTTCGCGCCACGACACCTTCTTATCAGTTGCCATGTGCTCGACCTCGTTAAATGACTTCATCATGATGCTGTTGAGATTCTCTTTCACTTCTTCAGCAGTCCAGAAGTAATTCTGCTTATCTTGCACCCATTCGAAGTACGAGACAATCACTCCACCTGAGTTCGCCAAAATATCCGGCACTACAAGAATTTTCTTATCATTCAAAATAGCGTCGCCCTCGGGAGTTGTCGGAGCATTTGCACCTTCAACGATGATCTTTGCTTTAATCCCTGATGCACTTTTTTCGGTTATTGCATCCGCTAAAGCTGCAGGTATGAGCACATCAACATCAAGATGAAGTAATTCATCTTGGGTCAATCGTTCAGTACCTGGGGCGTTAAGGTCGCCATGTTCCATGAAGTAGCTCCAAAGCTGTGCCACAGATTCAAAACCAGTTACTCCACCATTAACATCACTGACAGCAACAACCTTTAAACCGAGGTTTTCAAGAGCAATGGCAGCCCAATATCCAACTTTTCCGAAACCTTGAATAGCGACTGTTGCACCTTTGGAGTCAATTCCTTTTACTCGAAGCGCTTCGATAGTAGATATTGCAACGCCATCTCCAGTTGCAGATGTGCGTCCGAGAGATCCACCTAAAACAATTGGCTTACCTGTAACAACACCTGGAACAGAGAAACCAGCGTTGACGGAGTATGTATCCATCATCCACGCCATATTGCGTTCGTCGGTTCCAACATCCGGTGCGGGAATATCTCTTTCTGGGCCGATAATCGGCAATATTTCAGATGTGTATCGACGAGTCAGTCGTTCATTCTCAGCAAGTGAAAGTGAATGTGCATCAACAGCAATTCCACCTTTTGCGCCCCCGTATGGAAGATTAGTGAGTGCACATTTCCATGTCATCAACATGGCTAGTGCCACAGTTTCATCCATATCAATCTGAGGATGGAAACGGACACCACCTTTAGATGGCCCACGTGTAGTGGAGTACTGGACGCGGAATCCTTTATACATCTCGACATTTCCGTTATCTCGGCGAAGTGGCACCGCAACTTCCAGGATACGTCGTGGCGTCGAAAGAGTTTGCCAGTCGTTTTCAGTGAGATTTAATAGTTCTACAGCTCGGCGTAATTGCGCCCGAGCAGTTTCGAGTGCTGACTCCATTGTCATTCTCTCTTAAGGTAATTAAGCGCGGATTGCTTTGGCGAACTCGCGGAAATCTTCCACCAACATATCAATCTCTGCTTGGCCATGTGCCAAAGAGATTAACCATTGTTCATCAAGTCCCGGAGGAGTGATGATTCCGCGGTTCAGTGCAAATAACCAATGTGCTTCAGCGACGCCAAAGTCGGTTGATTTGTAATCACGATAATTTCGCACAGGAGTGGTTGACCAGGTAACGCAACCTTTGATTCCAAATCCAACTGTGTGGGCTGGAAGCTGGTATTCATCAATAACTTCACCGATGCGAGTCAGTGCCTGCAAGTTCATTGCTTCAGCATCATCTAGCGCCTGATCAGAACAGATGCGGTCGATTGCGCGAACTCCAGCCATTGCAAGTGGATTACCGTTAAAGGTACCGAAGTGAGCCATCTTTCCGTTTGTTACAAAGTCCATGTACTTCTTCTTACCGCCAAAAGCTGCAAGTGGAAGTCCGCCACCAATTGATTTCGCAAGAGTAATGAGGTCTGGCTTCACACCGAGACGAGCGGATGCACCATGCGCACCAGCTGTGAGACCTGTTTTAACTTCGTCGAAGATAAGAAGAACATCATATTGATCGCAAAGTTCACGAACACGCTCGAGATATCCGGCATCAGGTAGGACTATTGCAAGATTTTCAAGAACTGGTTCGACAATAAAGCATGCAATTTTCTTTGCATTCTTCTCAAACATTTTCTCTAGAGCTTCAATGTTGTTAAAGGGCACAACATAAATATCTCCGGGCACTAAATTCGGTTCAACATATGGAGTTGGCTCTTCAGGATCTCCGGCCATTGCTAGTGGTGGCTTCGCTGAAACAACGAAAGGATCGTAACTTCCGTGGTAGCCGCCCTCAATTTTTAGTATGCCCATCTTTTCAGTTGCAGAGCGGGCAACGCGAACTGCATACATTGTGGATTCTGTTCCTGAGTTCGTGAAACGAACTTGATCGATTCCGAATCTCTTACAGATTCGCTCAGCAGCATCGGTAGAAGTAGGTGATGGCGTAACAAAGAGCATGCCCTGATTGAGGGCAGTTTGAACTTCTTCAACGACTACAGGGTTGAGGTGGCCAGCAAGCATTGCGCCGAAGCCCATAGAGAGGTCCAGAAGCTGACGGCCATCAACATCGGTCATGTAAGCGCCCTTGGCGGAGACGATTGAAATTGGATATGGGTCCCAGTGCTGGAAACTTGAGGTGACACCTAGTGGGAGGGAGTTATGCGCTCGCTTGCTCTCGCTAGCTGAGCCCTGGGTGTTCTTAGTGAAAAGGTCCCACTCGGCTGCAAGTACGGAAGCTACTTTTTCAGGCGAGATTGGTGTTGAGGTTGTTGGTACATAACGATGTGTTGCTGTGTGGTGCGATTGGATCGCTGTTGGTGTAGTCATTGTAAAGCTGTACGGCAAATGTTTCTGATTTAGAAACTGTTTGAGAAGTACTCTCCTTTGAGTGCTGCGAATTAACGCCTCCTAAGTATCTCTGAAGGCAAAAAAGTTTGCAAGTAATTGGGATTTTCCCGCGTGGCTTACGCGTAAAGCATTGCTAACCTTTGACCCTTATGGAAAAACCAACAATTATTCTTGCGACAAGCAATGGCGTCGGAATGGGACACCTTGCGCGCGCAAGTGCAATTGCTTTGGCGCTAAAAGAATATGCAAATCCAATAATTGTTTCAATGGCGGGTGGAATTGCAGAAATTCCAGAATTTATGGGAATCCGTTGTGAATATATTCCGGGTCGCGATCGTATGTGGATGACTCGCGATAAATGGGATGTGTATCTTCGAGATCGTCTACTTGCTCTCGTTGATGAGACTGGTGCTCGTGTTATGTCATTTGACGGCGTTGTTCCTTATCCAGGAGTCATCGCCGCAAAGTTTTCTCATCCAAAACTTGCACTGGTTTGGGTACGACGCGGACTCTGGCAGAAGAAGCCACAACGTTTTGTTTTAGGTTTGCAGTCAAAGATGATGGATTACATTGTCGAGCCTGGAGATTTTGCGAGATCATATGATTTCGGACCTACGGCAACTCGCAAAGATTCTCGACTAACCGCATCTGTGTCACTTTTTCAGAAAGAGACCGCTCTGCAACGAGATGAAGCACGAAAAGTTTTGGGGCTTGATTTACATCGACCAGCAGTGCTGGTTCAGCTCGGTACCGGCGATAGCGATGTAAACGAGAAGATGACAGCCGCTCTCTCTGGCCTCTTGGGTTGGAAAGATTTGCAGGTAATTCTGACCAAGCAACCTTTAGATAAGGATGGAAAATCACTTGCACCAGAAGGACTTGATATCCGCGTGGTACGCCATTTTCCCTTAGCTCGAGTATTGCGTGCCTTCGATGCATCTGTGTGCGCAACCGGTTATAACGGAGTTCACGAACTCTTGCCCGCTGGTGTGCCAACTGTCTTTGTATCAAATATTCGGGGCACAGACGATCAGGAGGCACGAGCTCGGTGGTGTCATGACATGGGATTTGCACTTCGTGCCAACCAAGCGGATTTAGACGAAATCACCAGAACCGTACGGAAATTGCAAGATACATCTGTGCGAAATCGTTTGCACGCAAAGTGTGAAGAACTCCCAGACCCTACTGGTGGTGCAGAAATTGCAAAGATTCTGTACCAGTTGGCAGTGCAAGAAGAGAGTGTTCGACCTTCTTGGCTGAGCTACAAACGTTTGCATATCCAAGTTCAGTTAAATCGTGGATTGCGCCATCTTGCTTACAAAGTCCTGCGACGACTAGCTCTAATCTATAGATTCTTTAATCCGTACTTAGTTGTTCAAAAAATTAGGGCTGAGCAACCAATATGGGGCTCACAAAACACGGCAAGTGAACTTCACCCTTTGATAAAGAGCGAGCAAAGATTTGAACACTTGATTACTGGTGCATCAGAAGAATATAAGAGGCGACGTGAAGAGATTGCAGATGCTGCATATGGTGAAAAATTGGAAGTAATCAATACCAGGAAGTCTTAATCTTCGAGCAGGTGTTCTAACTTCCTTTTCAGAATTACGATCACAGTGGCGACTACCGCCAAGAAAAAGAAAGCCCAGTAACGAAGGTACTTCTCAAGGGTCGTGAGCGAACTTGCGAACTCGTATCCGAGAAGCACGACGATTGTAGAAAAGACGATTCCGCCAGCCGCATTCCACGTGATGAACTTTCGGTATGGAACCTTATTCATGCCGGCAAGCGCAGGTACTAATGCGCGAAGCAGAGCTTGTGCTCGACCAAAGAAGATTGCACCCCCGTGGTAGCGATCGAAGATTGCTTGGGCAAGTTTCCAACGTTTTTCACCTACAAAACGACCGAAAGCATTCTCTTTTATCCGAGGACCTAAATGTTTTCCAATTTCATATCCCACAGAGTCTCCTGTGATGGCACCAATGATTGCTGCGATAAGAAATGTCCACACATTCCAGACTCCTGCATGAGCGAGCACGCCACCAATTAATAATGAAGTCTCACCGGGCAATATAAATCCTACAAAGAGGGCCGCTTCAGCAAAAGCAAAGAAGATTAAGAGCGCAAAGAGTGGAATTTGCAAGTTATGTGCAACAAGTGAATCAGCAGTGTGATGTATCCACTCGGAAATCGACATGCGAGAACTCTATCTGAGCAATAGGGTTCACAACATGAAAGCAGAGACTTCCGTACCCGTTCATGAAATCATTGCAACCCGACGTAGCCCTCGTTCCTATAGTGATGCGGCAACAATGAACGATGATGATCTCACCGCAATTCTTGAAGCAGCCCGTTGGGCACCTTCGGCATTTAATGGACAACCTTGGCGATTTTTCGTCGGAAAGCGTGGAGACGAGGTCTTTACCCAGATCCTTTCTTCGCTTGGGGATTTCAATAAATCTTGGGCAAAGAACTCATCTTCTCTAATCTTGGTAGCAGGTAAGACGACTAAATCAGATGGCTCGATCCATGCAGATTATCAATACGATTGTGGCTTGGCGGTTGCACAACTTGTGATTGAAACTCACCATCGAGGATTAGTTGCTCATCAGATGACCGGTTTCGATAAGGCAATTGCCCAAGAAGTTCTTTCAATTGCACCAGAATTATTGCCAGTAGTGGTCATTGCAGTTGGAACGCAAGATTCACCAGAAAAACTTGCAGGACCCTTGCTCGAACGAGAAGTAGCTAAGAGAGTTCGACTTCCGCTCTCAGAGTTGGTAATTAAAGGATTACCTGCTTAAAAACGAGATCGAATCTCCCATAAGTCTTTAAAGACTGGATTAAATAAAGTGCTCGCAAGGTAACCAACGCCACTCGAACCTCCGGTTCCCATCTTGTGTCCAATCGTGCGTTCGACCATCTTCACATGGCGATATCGCCATTCTTGGATACCTTCATCGATATCTACAAGACGCTCTGCAACCATTGCACTTTCTGGATCCTTCTGGTGAACCGCGAGCAAGACATCTTGCACCTCTGTATTTGATTCGTAGGCAATTGACTTATCTCGACCAGTAACTGTGGATGGGAGCGTATATCCACGTTGCGCTAAGTAATCTAAAAATGAATCCCAAATCGAATTGCGCGAAGTAATTTCTCTAATCTCAGACTGAATATTCGGAGGTAAATGTCCAGCCATTTTCTGATCTCTTCGGCCCAATATCGCTTCTACTTTTCTAAATTGCGCAGATTGAAACCCGCTTGAAGAAGATAGGTATCCACGGAATGCATTAAATTGAAGTGGAGTCATGGTCTCTAAAATATCGATTTGAGCAACGCACACCTTCATGATTGTGCGAATACGTCCAAGAATCGAAAGCGCGTAGTGAGTATCTCCCTTTTCAAGAGCACGTTGAGCCTCTAAAAATTCGTGAATTAATTGTTTAAACCAAAGTTCATAGGTCTGATGAATGATGATAAAAAGCATCTCATCGTGCTCAGGACCGTCGGATAAAGGTTTCTGCAAGTTAAGTAGGTCATCAACTGCAAGGTAAGAGGTGTAGGTAAGCGCTGACTCAAAGTTTTCGCTCATGTGACTCGAGAATCCGATCCCTCGATCTTTTCGTATTGCCGAGTTTCAGTGAGATCGCGGATGCGCTGAAATCCATCCCAAACTTCAACATATGAGGTTGGAAGAGGTGCTATAGCTAAACGAATAGCATTTGGAGTGCGGTAGTCAGGAATTACATTTGCAAATTTACGCAAGGCAACACAAATTCTTGCAGCATCTGGGTGGCTAATCGAGATATGCCCACCACGTTCTTTTGGGTTACGTGAAGTGAGAAGTTGAAATCCAAGAGGTGCCAGCCATTCGTCAAATAAATCAATCATCATCTGAGTTCCAATGGCCGCCTTAGATGCGATGACATCGATCCCAGCTTCTTCGATCATTGAGAAAGCTATCTGTACACCGCGAATCCCGATGATTGAAGGGCTTGCAATTTGAAAACCGCGAATCCCACTGGCCTTTGCAAAATCAGGACCCATACCAAATTGATCTTCATTCCCAAACCAACCTTGGATGGGTACTTGTAACTCTTCTTGTACCCGCTTATTTACATATAACCACGCTGGTGAACCTGGCCCCGAATTTCCATATTTGTATGTGCATCCAACGGCAAGGTCAACACCGTTGTCATCGAAGTTCATTTCAATGGCTCCTGCGGCATGGCTTGCATCCCACACAACATATGCTCCGTAAGTGCGCGCAAGGTCTGTGATTGATTGGATATCAGTACGTGCACCAGAGCGATATTGAATTACTTCAAAAGTTACGAGCGCCACATCTTCTGACATATATTGCTCTAGAAGCTCAGCAGTTATTAACTCATTTTCAGCTACGGCCGGATCCTCATTATCGATGATGATGAGATTTAAGTTAAATTGCTTTGCGATTCCATCGAGGATATATCGATCAGTAGGAAAATTTGCGGCATCAGTAATGATGGTCTTTCTTCCGGGGCGCGCATTAATTGCGGCAAGGCAGAGTTGATAGAAATTTACTGATGTTGTGTCGCAAACTAATACCTGTCCCTCTGCGGCACCAAGAACTGCACGGCCCAATAGGTCGCCAGCAACCTGGGCTTCATCAATCCAGTGACTCCAGCCCGTGACAACTTCATTGCCCCATTCATGTGAAACAAAGTCATTGACAGCCTTGACGGTCGCATGAGGAAGTCGGCCGAGAGAATTTCCATCGAGATAACAGAGATTAGGGTCTGTGATTACAAATTTGCTGCGGAAGTGCGCAAGCGGATCGTTCTTATCCAGCTCGAGCGCATATGCGCGGTCAGTGACCTTCATAGTTCAAAGGTACGCTCTCCTACCGTGGCGCGCAATGTTGTGAATATCGAAGAGGTCTCTAAAGCCTTTGATATTCGCCCACTTCTTGAGCGAGTATCTCTTGGAGTTTCTGAAGGCGATCGAATCGGAATCGTAGGCCGCAACGGAGCTGGCAAATCCACGCTCATGAAAATAATTGCAGGCGTAGAAGAACCTGACTCTGGACGTGTAACTAAAACTAATGCGGCAAAAATTGGAATTCTTTCCCAGATAGATAGTGCTGCCCCTCAAGCAACTGTGGGCGATGTCGTAATCGGAAATCGAGAAAAACATGAATGGGCGAGTGATCCGCGCATCCGTGAAATCTTTACTGGGTTATTCGGAAGTTTCGATGATCACATCTTTGATCGCACCTTTGCATCCCTTTCGGGTGGAGAAAAGCGACGTGTTGGTTTGGCTAAACTTCTTATCGATGATCTTGCTTTAATTCTTTTAGATGAACCAACAAACCACCTTGATGTAGAAGGTGTTGCATGGCTCGCCGCTCACCTTAAGAATCGAAGAGATTTAGCTGTCTTAGTGGTTACGCACGATCGATGGTTTCTGGATGAAGTAACAGATCGCACCTGGGAAGTTGTCCTTGGAAAAGTTGAAGAGTATGACGGAGGATATTCTGCATTTGTTTTGGCAAAGGCAGAACGTTCTCGTCAAGCTAGTGCGACAGATGCGCGAAGAAATAATTTGATTCGCAAGGAACTTGCATGGCTCCGTCGCGGTGCTCCCGCGCGAACAACTAAACCTAAGTTTCGTGTAGATGCGGCCAATGAATTGATTTCGGCAGAGCCAGCGCCGCGAGATTCAACTGAGTTATTGAAGTTTGCTCTCAATCGTCTTGGAAATACTGTCTTTGAACTCCATCACGCGCTCATAAAAGCGGGGGATAAAGAGTTGATTGATAACTTGACGTGGAATATCGGCCCAGGAGATCGCATAGGTATTGTGGGCATAAATGGTGCAGGTAAGACAACGTTGATGCGCACTTTGGCCGGCCAGCTTCAACCTGCGGCAGGAAAACTTGTCACTGGAATTACTGTGAAGATCGCCTTCCTTACCCAGCATCTAGATGAACTTGATCCAACGTGGCGCCTTCTTGAAGCAGTTGAAAAAGTTGCAACACATGTCGAAATTGGCAAAGGCAAGACTTTATCTGCATCACAACTCTGTGAACGACTTGGATTCGATCGCGATGCACAATGGACACCAGTTGGTGATTTATCTGGAGGCGAACGCCGACGACTTCAGCTCACTCGGCTTCTGATGGATTCACCAAATGTCTTACTGCTTGACGAACCAACAAATGATTTTGATATCGAAACGTTGACTGAGCTTGAAGATCTTCTCGATAGCTATGGTGGAACGCTGATAGTTATTTCTCACGATAGATATTTCTTGGAACGCGTGTGCGACCGATTCTGGGGACTTTTAGGCGATAGGCATTTGCGAGATTTGCCACGCGGAGTGGATCAGTATCTAGAGCAACGCGCAGCTTCTATCTCGGCTAATTCATCAACGAGCGCAAAGGGAACCTCGACTTCAAGTGCTGCAGAACAACGCCAATTAAAGAAAGACCTTACTCGCGTTGAACGTCAGATTCAGAAAGGCAAGGAGAAACTCGCTCAACTCATATCTGAAGAAGAGACCGAGGCATTCAATCCAGCCCGCCTTCTTGAGGTAGCAAGTGAGATTGCTCAAGTAGAAAAAGAACTTGCACAACGCGAAGAAGAATGGCTTGAGATTACATTGGCGCTAGAAAGTTAATAGAATTCGCAAATGTCTAGACAGACCCAACGCTTAGATTTCTTAGCAGCAGTTTCGGGAGTGATGATTGCTCTTCAGGCTCGTGCCAATGGCGAACTTTCACACCGAATCGGAAATGGCGTAGAAGCAGCGCTGGTCTCCTTTGGCTCTGGCTTGATTATCATCGCGATTATTGCCGTATTCACCCCATCAATAAAAGAAGGTGCTCGCAACCTTCGCGGAGCAGTTACACGTGGAGAGATCGCTCGGTGGATGTTATTTGCCGGAGCTTTAGGTGGAAGTTTCGTAGCAGTACAGACTCATATTGTTCCCTTAATTGGAGTGGCCATCTACTCCGTTGCTTCAATTGCAGGTCAAACAGCAGCATCTCTTGTCGTGGATCGCATCGGATTAACGGGCGGGGGTAAGAAAGAGATTACTCCTCGAAGAATTGGAGCAGCTTTCTTTACAGTGTTTGCAGTGTTCATTTCAGTCTTCGATCGCATAGATGCAAAGAACTTATCAATCTTTGCAGTATTAATGGGATGTGTCGCTGGAGCAATTGTGGGTGTACAGCGTGCGATGAACGGGCAAATTAATGAACATTCTCATCAGAGCTTTGCTACCTCGTTTTTAAATTTCATTATGGGTACTTCATTTCTTGTATTTTTGTTAGCCCTCTTAGCAATCTTTGGCTCGACAAAAATAGTTTCTTTGCCGGCCGGACCTTGGTGGATGTATACAGGCGGGGTAATCGGAGTTGTTTACATCGCATTTACTTCAACGATTGTTCAACATCTGGGCGTACTCACTTTTACTCTCTTTAGCGTTGGAGGCCAGTTAGTTGGCTCGTTATTGATTGATTTATATTCCCCAACAGATGGCGTGCATGTTTCAATTTATTTAGTCACGGGCATCGCAATGACATATTTAGGAGTTATCGTGGGCGGCGGAAATAATTCGCAAGCCCGGAAACGATTGACGCACTAATAAAGAATGCAGCAATTGCATACGATGAAGTCTTTACCCAAGGCAGAGTCGCCGCGTAGTAACCGGCCAATGTAATGCCTGCCCCCCAGAGCACAGCACCCAGGGCATTTGCAGATAAAAACTTGTAGTAATTCATCTTCGAAGCACCAGCAATCGGTGGAACAAAGGTGCGGATCCAAGGGAAGAATCGTGCCGCTACAACTGCCCACCATCCCGTATGTTCGTAGAAGCGTTCAGATCGAGCAATCATGCGCTGCATTCGAGGAGAAGTTCGCTTATCTAAATAGGGGCGGCCGATAACGCGGCCGATAACAAAGCCAACTTGATCGCCGAAAAATGCAGCGGCGAGAATGATGACAATCAAGATAACGATGTTCGTATCAGCCATAGCAGCTGCTACTAACCCTGCGCTAAATAGGACTGAATCGCCTGGAAGGAAGAAGCCGAATAGAAGGCCAGTTTCAATAAAGACAATCGCCCCGACGGTTATATAAAAGATGAAGGGGTTGAGGGCAGAGAATTGAGCATCAAAAGATGCAAGAACTTCCATTACACCGACTTCTTTACTGCAGCAGCAACCATCGCTACAACATTTGGATCAAAGACACTCGGAACGATAAATGATGTATTGAGCTGAGAAGGACTTACGCAATCAGCAATTGCTTCAGCAGCGGCTACAAGTAATTTGTCGGTGATTTTATGAGCGTTCGCATCAAGTAAGCCACGGAAAATTCCAGGAAAAGCTAATACATTATTAATTTGGTTTGGATGGTCGCTGCGCCCGGTGGCAACAACCGAAGCATACTTACGGGCAATTTCAGGATCGATTTCAGGATCTGGGTTAGCTAATGCAAAGACAACAGATCCTTTCGCCATAACTTTTATATCTTCTTCAGTCAATACATTTGGGGCACTTACGCCGATAAAGATATCTGCGCCAGCCATTGCCTCGTGAATTGAACCTTTAAAGTTCTCCTTATTTGAGTGCTCGATAAACCAGTCACGCATCGCATCGCTAGAAGTGGAATCCTTAGAGATAACTCCGTCCTTATCGAATGCGATTATGTCTGTTGCGCCGCTTAGAACAAGAAGACGGGCAATCGCAGTGCCGGCAGCACCAGCTCCGCTTAGGATGATTCTTACCTTTGAAATATCTTTCTTCACCAATTTAAGCGAATTGCGAAGAGCTGCGAGAACAACAATTGCAGTCCCGTGTTGGTCATCATGGAAAACTGGAATATCCAAGAGCTCGCGTAATCGACGCTCAACTTCAAAACAACGTGGAGCTGAAATGTCTTCAAGGTTGATGCCACCGTAAACCGGGGCGATCAATTGCACCGTACGTACAATTTCGTCCACATCTTGTGTGTCGAGGCAGACCGGCCACGCATCGACATTGGCAAATCTTTTGAAGAGCGCAGCTTTTCCCTCCATGACAGGAAGAGCGGCCGCTGGGCCAATATTTCCAAGCCCCAATACCGCCGAGCCATCGGTAACAACAGCGACAGTATTACGTTTCATCGTAAGACGTCGCACATCTGAAGGGTCATCAACAATCGCTTGTGAAATACGAGCTACGCCCGGTGTATAGGCGCGCGATAAATCATCACGGGTCTTGAGAGGAACTTTTGAATTCACCTCAATCTTGCCACCAAGGTGAAGCAAGAATGTTCGATCACTAACTTTGCGTACTGTCAGTCCATCGTGAGAAGAAAGTGCATCATGTATCTGTTGCGCATGAGCCGCGTCGATGGTGTCGCAAGTGACATCAACGACTACCTTTTCAAGTAAAGATTCGACTACATCGAGAGCGGTGATTGCAGCCCCCGCATTTGTAATAGTTGTTGTGATTAATGCGACCGGATGTAGTTCAGGCGAGCCCTCAACGCGAATTGTGATTCCGTATCCTGGGGATGTTGAAGCCATTTACACAACTCCATAAAGTCGGTCGCCTGCATCGCCAAGGCCAGGAACGATGTAACCCTTTTCATTGAGCTTCTCATCAAGAGCACCTGTTACGAGAGTAATTGGAACACCTGAATCTTTAAATGAATCCTCAAGCGTTTTAATTCCTTCGGGGGATGACAGCAAACAAATTGCAGTTATCTCATTTGCTCCACGCTCGATTAAATATTGAAAGGCAGCAATCAGTGTTCCACCGGTTGCGAGCATGGGATCGAGAACGAAAACCTGTCGACCGGAAAGATCTTCAGGCAATCGATTTGCATATGTGCTGGCTTGCAAAGTTTCTTCATCCCGGACCATTCCGAGGAAACCAACCTGAGCTGTTGGTAGTAATTTCGTCATGCCTTCGAGCATTCCAAGGCCGGCGCGCAAAATTGGTACAACGACTGGGCGCGGTTCAGCTAAAACCAATCCACTTGTTTCTGTAACGGGAGTTTTGATTTTTATTGTCGTGGTGCGCACTTCACGCGTTGCTTCGTAAGCAAGCAAAGTAACGAGCTCTTCGACCAGTAGACGGAAAGTTGGGGAATCGGTTCTTTCATCACGCAAATGCGTAAGTTTGTGAGAAATCAGCGGGTGATTCGCAACGTGAACTTTCATGTCTCCTACCTTACAGGGCTTTCTTTCCGTATCAATGAGTGCCAATATGGGATATGTGTCAGACGAATCCCAAGACTTCGCGATTGAGGCGTGGCATGAAGATGGGCGATGGTCTATCGCATCCTTACCTGACCCCGATGACCTAACTCACATCGTTGATCGGCTTAAGAAACAGCAGACCAATGGAGGCGCAGTAGCTCTCATTTCAATCGATGACGAATTTTTCTTAGCTATACGCGTTCTTGGTTCAACTCTTAAATATTTCATTAGCGATATTACTTGCGCTCTTGATTATGAGGTCGCTGCAGAATTTTTAGAGATAGCCGAACTAGATCAACCAGAGGAAGAAGATGAACCACTTCCTGCAGGTGACCTCGATATTTTTGCAGATTTAAGTATGAACGGAATGGAACTTTCAACTCTTTGCGATGACGCCGATTTATTTCCAGATGAACAAATCGAAGCAATTGCAAATCGTTTAGGATTTGGCGAGCAATTAACTGAATTACTGGAGTCCTAGAAATTTCAATTCAATCACCGCAAGAGTTAATGAAGCACGCGCTTGCAATTGCAAATAGCGCCTTTGCAACCGGCGATGTCCCTGTAGGGGCACTGGTTATAAATAAAGATGGTGTAGTCATCGGTCAAGGTTCCAACGAGCGTGAAGCCAATAATGACCCAACTGCTCATGCAGAGATTGTTGCAATCAGAAATGCATCATCCAGACTTCAGAATTCGCGACTAGATGGCTGCACATTGGTTGTCACACTTGAACCATGTGCAATGTGCGCAGGTGCAATTGCACAATCCCGGATCTCGCATTTAATTTTCGGTGCGTGGGATGAAAAAGCCGGTGCAGTTGGTTCTGTGTGGGATGTACTCCGAGATCCACGCTCAATATTTAAGGTTGAGGTCACATCTGGAGTTTTGGAGAATGATTGTGCTGCCTTACTGAAAGAGTTCTTCTCAGATAAGTAGTTCGTACGATGGATTCAAGATAATCAATTGGCCATCTTCTTCACCAACCATGCCTTCGGCGCGCATCTCCATGCCAACTTCAAGTCCGGCAATTTCACGACGTCCTAAGAAGCTGAGAGTAATTCCACCGGTTTCATCCCAGACCTCGACTTGAAGCATGGGAGCAGAACCTCGCGGAGCCGTTGAAATCGAGGTAACTCGTCCATGCACTTTAGAACGCTTGCGCCACTCAATCTTGCCGATTGGTGTTACATCTTCTGCGTAATGAGTAACCGGTGCAAAAACTTTTGGAGCCTCTTGTACAGGCTTTACTTTTTCGGGGGTTTCGAGAACGACTGCTTCGCTCTTTTCGCGATGAATGTCGATCTTCTTTCCAGATGTAATTCTATTTACATCAAAAGGAACAATCGTTGCCACAACGCGTTCAAGTTGTGAAATCGGTGCGGCAATTTCTTCTGCCGTCTGATCATGTAGCAGACGACCTAAGAAGCGTGAATATGAACGGCGTGGAAGCAAGATGGTGAGTTCTACATCAGGCTTCTCTGTCTTACGAATTGCATAATCAAGCGCCGAGTTAGCGATACGACGATCTGGGCAGTCGATAAGGTCAAGTTGAACATCTTCGAGGGCTTCTGAGGCAGCCCACGCTTTTTGTATCTCGTCGGCGCGACGATCGTCGATAACAAAGTGAACTGC
>WLME01000080.1 GCA_009700365.1 Actinomycetota bacterium
GATTCATAGGATCCAAAAGGAAGGTCTGCAATCACGAGTGCACGGGTGGACCCGCGAACAACTGCGCGAGTAAGCGGAATCAAATCATCGACAGTGACGGGGATGGTGTTCTCTTCACCTAAGAAATTGTTGCCAGCGCTGTCGCCAACCAGAAGGACCGGAATGCCTGCTTCATCAAAGATGGAGGCTGTCATCTGTTCGTAGCTGGTGAGCATCGCCCATTTTTCTCCACGCTCTTTAGCCGCGCGAAGATCAAGGATTGTGACGCGACGGTGGGACGCACCGCCATAAAGGGTGGTTGAAGTAGACATCTTTATCTCCTGCCTCGAAGCCGCACGCGCGGTCCCCGGGTCGACACCAATGCTACTCCCGATACTCTTGAACTATGAAGTTGCGTTTGGCGCTTGCGCAGATCAACCCCACGGTCGGTGACCTTGCGGGTAATGCAGCCCTGATTCAAAACTCTGTAGATCAGGCGGTAACCGCAGGTGCGCACATTGCGATCTTTCCTGAAATGGTACTGACTGGTTATCCGGTTGAAGATTTAGCTCTCCGCCCCTCATTTCAGCTAGCGAGCAAATCTGCAATCGCCGCACTCGCATCGACGCTGGATAAGAAGATTGTCTCTATCGTCGGATATTTGGATCAAGTCGATGGCAAGCCACAGAATATGGTGGCCGTAATTGCTGGCGGTGAAATCAAGGCGCGTTATGCAAAGTGCCACCTACCGAATTACGGCGTCTTTGATGAATTCCGAAATTTTGTGGCAGGTGACTCCACCCTCGTTGTCCGTATACATGGCGTAGATGTCGGTATTGCGATCTGTGAGGACCTCTGGATTGATGGCGGAATCACCGCGAAATTAGCTGAACGCAAGCCAGGCCTTGTCATCGTTCCCAATGGTTCACCTTACGAGCGCAATAAAGATGATGTGCGCCTGAACCTTGTTACTCAACGCGCTCGCGAAGCAAAAGCCCCACTTGCCTATGTCAATATGACCGGCGGCCAAGATGATTTGGTCTTCGACGGCGACAGCATTGTTGTGGACTCAGATGGAGCTGTCATTGCACGTGCACCTCAATTTGAAGATGGCGTAATGATTGTTGATGTCGATGCTTTAACTGGCACTTCTCAGCCGGATGTCATTATTTCTGAAGATGCAGTTGAAATTGCGAAAGCATCTATTCCTGGAATCGCACATCGCTTAGGTGATGAAGAAGAGATATGGAACGCCATCGTTGTTGGACTTCGCGATTATGTAACGAAGAACGGATTTAAATCCGTACTGGTTGGACTTTCAGGAGGAATCGATTCGGCACTTGTCGCAGCCTTAGCAGTTGATGCTTTGGGGGCGGATCGCGTACATGGCGTTGGCATGCCAAGTAAGTATTCATCTGATCATTCGATTGCAGATGCAGAAGCGATGGCCGCCAACACAGGTCTTGGATTCCGAATTATTGAAATTCAGAAGATGGTCGATGCATTCCGCAATCAGGTAGAGCTCACTGGCCTTGCCGAAGAGAATTTGCAGGCACGAGTTCGTGGAACAACGCTGATGGGGCTCTCAAATCAACATGGCCATTTGGTATTGGCGACTGGAAATAAATCTGAACTTGCGTGCGGATACTCCACTCTTTACGGCGATGCCGTCGGTGGATATGCGCCGATAAAAGATATTTATAAGACCGATGTGTGGGCGCTATCTCGTTGGCGCAATAAAGTTGCCAAGGAAGCTGGCGAGGTTCCACCGATTCCAGAGAACTCCATTACTAAAGAGCCATCTGCAGAATTACGACCTGATCAAAAGGACTCTGATTCACTTCCCGAGTACCAAATTCTTGACCAGGTACTCAAGGCATATGTCGATGATAATTTAGGACGCGATGCCTTGATAGCTGCCGGATTCGATAAAGATCTAGTCATGCGAGTAATTGCGATGGTGGATAAGGCTGAATACAAGCGGCGCCAGTATCCACCTGGCACCAAGGTCTCTAAGCGTGCCTTTGGTAAAGATAGACGTCTACCAATGACTTCGAGCTGGCGTGAACTCTAATTTTGTAACACTGCCGTAACTTCGCTTTGGCACGATGGGTCACATGTCCCCAAATGAAAACATCAGCAAGCAACAAGAGTTCGTTCTTCGTACGATCGAAGAGCGCGATATCCGTTTTATTCGTTTATGGTTCACCGACATTCTCGGAACTCTCAAATCTGTTGCAATTGCACCTGCTGAATTAGATAGCGCATTTGAAGAGGGCATTGGTTTCGACGGCTCGGCAATCCAAGGGTTTGCCCGTGAATTTGAATCTGACATGTTGGCAAAACCAGATCCTGCAACTTTCACAATTTTGCCTTGGCGGGCTGAAGCACAAGGCGCTGCCCGCATGTTCTGTGACATCACCTTGCCAAGCGGTGAAGCATCGCCTGCAGATCCTCGCAATGTTCTACGTCGCACTTTAGATAAGGCAGCGAAGATGGGTTACACCTGTTACACCCACCCTGAAATTGAATTCTTCCTCTTTAAATCCCAGCCAGAAAAAGGCGTTGCACCTGTACCGGTGGATCAAGGTGGGTACTTCGATCACACTCCTGCAGTTGTGGGTCACGATTTCCGTCGCCAGGCAATTACCTTGCTAGAAGCGATGGGTGTATCTGTCGAATTTAGCCATCACGAAGGTGCTCCTGGTCAGCAAGAGATCGACCTACGTTATGCAGATGCTTTGAGTACTGCAGATAACATCATGACCTTCCGCCATGTAATTAAAGAAGTTGCGCTAAACCAAGGGTTCTACGCATCCTTTATGCCAAAGCCATTTACTGATCATCCAGGTTCTGGAATGCACACGCACGTCTCGCTCTTTGATGGCGAGAAGAACGCTTTCTATGACGATAAGGCCGAGCTCAATCTTTCAACTGTAGGGCGTCAATTTATTGCTGGCATTTTGAAGCATGCTGCTGAAATCACTGCAGTAACAAATCAATGGGTAAATTCTTATAAGCGCCTACAAGGTGGGGGAGAAGCTCCTTCGATAATCAACTGGGGCCACAACGATCGCGGCGCACTCGTGCGAATTCCTCGTTACAAGCCGAATAAAGAGAATTCAACTCGCATCGAATTCCGGTCACCGGATTCTGCATGCAATCCATATCTTGCATATGCGGTGATGTTGGCTGCTGGGCTTAAGGGAATTGAAAATAAGTATGTTCTCGAACCATCTACCGATAGCCGTCTGCTTCCTTCAAATCTTGAAGAAGCAATCCTTGTGATGGAAAAGAGCGAATTGGTGCGCGAGACGTTGGGCGAGCATGTATTCGATTATTTCCTTCGAAATAAGCGTTCAGAGTGGCAGGACTACCGCCGTCAGGTAAGTACTTACGAATTGGATCGATATTTACCAGTGCTGTAGCACCTGATTTACGCAGCCTGTAGGTACCCTGTTTACATGGCTAAAGAGATAAACGCATCCAGTATTCGTCGCTACAACCTGATCGCAGGTTTATTCCATCTGGCACAGATGGTAGTTGTGCTCATCCTCGCAAATGACTTCTCATTGCCGATTGTTGCTCGCTACATGGCAGGTCCTCCAGGAAGTGTCTTTGCAGAACCCGTCACGCTTCTGGACACACCAGTCGGACTTACCGTTGCAATCTTCTTAGGTCTCTCTGCCTTCTTCCACTTCCTCGTTGCAAGCCCACAATTCTCTGCACGCTATGCAGCAGGCCTTGCGGCACAACGCAATTACTTCCGCTGGGTTGAATATTCAATCAGCTCATCAGTGATGATTGTTTTGATTGCACAGATCTGTGGAGTCTCTGATGTCGTTGCAATCATTTCTCTCTTCGGGGTTAATGCGTCGATGATTCTCTTTGGCTGGTTGCAAGAAAAATACGAGCAACCAGGCAATGGTGGATGGCTTCCCTTTATCTTTGGCTGCATCGCAGGCCTGGTTCCGTGGATTTCAATTTTCTTCTACGTCTTTGCAATCGGTGGGCCAGGAGATACAAAGGCCCCAGCATTTGTCTACGGCATCGTTTTCTCACTCTTCGTTCTCTTCAATACATTCGCAGTCGTTCAATACCTTCAATACAAGAAGGTCGGCAAATGGTCTGAATATCTGCGAGGAGAAAAGACCTACATCACGCTTTCGTTGGTTGCTAAATCAGCGCTGGCTTGGCAAATCTTCGCCTCCACCTTGATTCAGTAGTTAATTCGAAGTTTTGAATTGGTGGACGCTTCCGTTAGTCCAATATGTGCCATCTTGGCGTTGGCTCATATTTCTAACCTTAAATCCCTCTAGCCAGTAGTAATCTGGTTTTGTGGGGTCAACTTTATTTGGGCGAATAAATATTTTTCCTTGCCGGATTAGAATTTCCGAGAAGATGTATTTAAATACTGGAATTTCCAAAAGTACTTTAAAGATCCCGCTTCGACTATTAAAAGTTGTCTCAGCCCGAAAAGTCGCAGGAGCATCGGACATAGAACGGAATTTCATGAATTGCTCCTAGCTATTCTCATGATTCTGATGTGACGCCGAATTATCGCCTCTCTTCTGTGACTGGTGTGTGAAATTAGGAATTTCTCCTGAGCACTTGCCTATCTTGATTACTCAGCGTTATCCTTAAGCCATCATGAAGCTCCGCGGACTCCTCCTTATCCGCCGTAGCGAGGCCTAACAACCGGTCTCCTCGCTGCGGAGTTTGGTGTTGCCGGTTAACACCGCAGGTCAACCCAAACTAATTAGGAGTTAAAAATGAATTTTCCAAAGCAGAAGCCATCAAAGATGCCGGTGCATCGTTACGCACCCTTTATCCCCGTAGAACTTGAAGATCGCACCTGGCCAAGTAAGCAGATGACCAAAGCACCTCAGTGGTGTTCAGTCGATCTTCGCGATGGCAACCAAGCGCTTATCGATCCGATGGATACGCCTCGCAAACTAGCGATGTTTAAGTTGCTCGTTGCGATGGGCTACAAAGAGATTGAAGTGGGATTCCCATCTGCATCTCAGACAGATTTCGATTTCGTTCGCAAGATTATTGATGAAGACCTCATTCCAGATGACGTCATCATCCAGGTGCTTACTCAGGCCCGCGAACCGCTTATCCGCCGCACCTATGAAGCAATCAAGGGTTCAAAGCAGGCAATTGTTCATCTTTACAACTCAACATCTACATTGCAGCGCCGGGTTGTATTTGGCCTTGATAAAGATGGCATCAAAAAGATTGCAACCGATGCCGCTCAACTATGTCTCGATCTTATGTCGACTGTTCCTGAGACCAAGGTTTCTTTTGAATATTCACCTGAGTCCTACACCGGGACCGAACTCGAATTCGCAGTTGAAGTTTGCAATGCCGTAAATGATGTTTGGAAACCGACACCACAGTGGAAGACGATTATGAATCTTCCCGCTACGGTTGAAATGGCGACCCCTAATGTTTATGCAGATTCAATTGAATGGATGTGTCGCAATCTCAATAATCGCGACAGCGTCATCGTTTCGCTGCACCCACACAA
>WLME01000081.1 GCA_009700365.1 Actinomycetota bacterium
CAGCCTCATCGCACTTAATCGCGACACAATCTCCTAAAGAACGCGCGCTCCTTCTTCGTACGATTGCTGCAGAAATTGAAGCATCGCGCGCAACACTTATTGAATCTGCATGCGCAGAAACAGCTCTTCCGGAGGGCCGCATCGGCGGTGAAATAACTCGTACTACAGTTCAATTCGAACTCTTTGCTCGACTTGTTGAGTCTGGAAAACACCTCGCGGTTACCATCGATAAGGCAGATCCAAACTACTCCCCTGCGCCACGTCCTGATATTCGTAAGATGAATGTTCCAATGGGAGTAGTAGCTATCTTTGCTGCCAGCAATTTCCCGCTTGCTTTCTCTGTAGCAGGTGGTGATGCCGCATCTGCGATTGCTGCAGGCAATGCCATCGTCGCTAAGGCCCATCCATCACATCCAAATACCTGTGCAACTATTGAAAGCGCCATTAAATCTGCGCTTAAAAAATGCGGATTGAGCGAAGATATTTACTCGATTGTTCAAGGCGTAAGTCCTGACATCACCCATTGGCTCGCACTTCACGATGACATCAAAGCTGTTGGTTTCACAGGTTCTGAGATCGTTGGAAGAATTCTTGTTAATCTAGCAGCAACGCGCAAAGAACCTATCCCTGTCTTTGCAGAAATGGGAAGTCTCAATCCCGTCTTTGTAACGAAGAGCGCCATTGCCGAACGTTCCGAATCACTTGCAAAAGGAATTATTGATTCAGCACTCATGGGCTCGGGCCAGTTCTGTACCAAACCAGGACTTGTATTCACACCACAGGACCCTGACTTCATCGCAACAATGAAGTCCCATCTTGCGACACTTTCCGTTGCGCCGCTCTTGAGCAAATCTATCGCCGATCGATTTTCATCTGCCATCGCCAAGCTTTCTTCGGCTGGAAAGATCGAAGTTGCTTCCGGAGTTACGAATGAATCCGGATTTGGAGTTACTCCAACTATCTTCATCACTGATTGGGCAACAGCTTCAGCCAATCACGAACTTCTCGAAGAGCACTTCGGTCCAACCACCGTCGTCATCACGTGCGATGAAAACCAATATGTTGAAATCGCATCATCACTTCAGGGGCAATTAACGGCAACTATTCAGGGAACAGATGCTGATAAAACAGCCGAACTACTTGCTGTACTGAAGGAGAAGGCTGGTCGAGTTATCTGGAATGGATTCCCTACAGGAGTTGCAGTGACATCTGCCATGAACCATGGTGGACCTTGGCCCTCATCGTCATCACATACAACATCAGTCGGAACAGATGCGATCTATCGATTTATGCGTCCTGTCGCCTATCAAGGATTTGCACAGAGCGTTCTTCCGACGCCGCTTCAAGATGCAAACGCTTGGGCTGTTCCGCAATCCATTAACTAAATATTTTTCAGACGATAAAACCGCTTGGGAATGGATCGTTCTCATCGAGCATCCAGGTTGCCTCGCCCATCACCCACGCTCGACCAGTAATCATTGGGATAATCGCGTCAAAATCGCCAACCTTGGTGCGCTCCTTAATTCTTCCTTCAAAGTGAGAGCCAATCCACGATTCGTTATTGAGAACATCGCCTTCTGTAAATTCTCCACGAGCAACCATTTGAGCTAAGCGCGCACTTGTTCCTGTGCCGCATGGTGAACGATCGAACCAGCCGGGATGAATCGCCATTGCATTGCGCCAATGAAGTGGACCTTCGCTGCCGGGTGCGACGAAGTCGATGTGGTGGCAGATTGCGATATCTGGATTTTCAGGGTGCACTGGTCGATTCTGCTCATTAATGGCATCAGAAATTAAGAGCCCGTAGTCAAGAAACTTCTGACCGTTCTCTCGCTTAAATTCAAGACCTACGCGATCGGCAGGAACGATTGCATAGAAATTACCGCCGTATGCCATGTCATATCTGATTTTTCCAAGACCTGGCACATCAACTTCTTGGTCGAGTGCATAAGAAAATGATGGAACATTTGTCAAAGTGACATTTTTAGCGTGTCCATTTTCGACGGCAACATCTACAACTACCAATCCAGCTGGGGTATCGAGTCGGATAGTTGTTACTGGTTCGATCACTTTCACCAGTTGCTTTTCAACCAGCGCTGTGGCAACTCCGATAGTTCCATGTCCACACATCGGAAGACAGCCTGAAACTTCTATGTAGACAACTCCCCAGTCGGCATCTGGTCGAGTTGGTTTCTGCAAGATTGCACCGCTCATGGCGCTATGTCCGCGGGGTTCATACATCAGCCAATGGCGGAAGTAATCCATATGCTCCATAAAGTGAAGGCGCTTATCGAACATCGTGGCACCTGGGATTTCACCAATTCCCGAAGTCACAACGCGAGTTGGCATACCTTCGGTATGAGTCTCTACGGTTGTAACGGTGCGGATGCTCTTCATAGTTCTATTTAGCGATTCTTGAAGTAGGCCAGGGCTACATCCATCTCGCGATGAATCTGTTCTTGTTCGTGCTTTGGAAGTGGCAAACGAGGGAGGCGAGTTGGTCCGCCATAGCGACCCACATGATCCATTCCCAACTTAATTGCCTGAATGAACTCCTTCTTAGAGTCCCAATGGAACACATCATGAAGAGCTGCATACATAGGCGCAGCCTCTTTAAAGTTTCCTGATGTAGCAAGGTTGTAAAGCTCCATAGATTCCTTAGGAAGCGCATTTGGGAATCCTGCAATCCACCCAGATATTCCAGCGGTAGAAAGCTCAAGGAATACATCATCTGCTCCGACGATTACTTCAATTCGAGGAGCAAGCTTCTTGATCTGCCAGATTCGGCGAACATCTCCAGAAAACTCTTTAATCGCAACAACATTGGGAACTTCATCTGCAATACGGGCAACTAACTTAGGTGTCAGATCAACCTTGGTATCAAAAGGATTGTTATATGCGATGATGGGAATTCCGACCTTAGCTACCTCTTTATAGTGTGCGACGACCTCATCATCTGAGGCGCGATACGCATTCGGTGGGAGCAACATGACGGCTCCGGCGCCCGCATTCTGTGCATGCTCGGCCCACTTACGTGACTCAGCAGCACCATAGGCGGCAACACCTGGAACAACGCTGAAACCTTTAGGAGCTGCAGCAACTGCAACCTCCACCATCTTCGCCCGTTCTTCGGCAGTAAGAACCTGATACTCGCCAAGTGAACCGTTTGGAATAACACCATGTGTTCCATTTGCTGCCAACCATGCGACATGCTCTGCATACTTGTCGTAGTCAACAGTGAGATCTGATTTAAACGGGGTCGCTGTGGCAGTTAATACGCCATTCCATGGGTTAGTCATGCCGCACAACTTATCCCGTAATCTTACTTTTTTCCATCTCCTAGAAGTCCTAACGATATTGGGCTCGCGATTGGCCGATTGCTGAGAGCAATTCTTTCGCCATCTGTAATTGGGCAATGTGTTAATCCCGCAACAATTTCAGAGACATTTCGAGAACATACTCTTCCTTGACAAAGACCCATTCCGGCGCGAGTGAAGAGCTTTGCGGTACGAGAATCTTCGGCTCCGAGTTCTGTGACGGATTCACAAATCTCACTCATCTTTACTTCTTCACAACGGCAGACAGTCGTGTTTTCTTCTAACCAGCTCTGCCAACCGTCTTTAACTGGATAAGAACGTTTGAGCGCATTTGCAAATATCTGTTTGCGAATTCGATTTAATCGTAGTGTGGATCGAATCGACTGTCCTGTCGCAGATAAACCAGCAATCTCGCCTTCAATTAAGGATAGATCCGCTCCCCCGATACCAGTTGCCTCGCCAGCAATCCAAATATTTCTTACTGAACTTCGCTGCTGGTCATCAACCTCAAAAATAGTTGTCCCGTCGGAATCAACTTTTTGCGCACAGCCGACAATTCCACCCAGTGTCAGATCTGGCAAGAATCCCCAACCCACTGCAACAACATCAGCGCTAAGAGTTTGAGACTTTTTCTTACCAATCTGGAGGCGAGAATTGACGCCAGAGATAGTTGCCAAGCCATCAGAAAAACGCGTGACACTCTGATTAAATCTCGGTGCAATCTTGCTTCTCCTTAGAAGTTTTGCGTAATAAACCAGTTCCAAGAATTTGCTCGGGTTGAGAAGAAGCGCGTGAACAGAGAGTAGCCAACGAAGTGGGTTATTGGCTTCATAAAGTCCAACAATCTCAGCACCAGATTCTGCTAAACCAGTTGCAACGGGAAGCAAGAACGGTCCGGTACCGGCAACGATGATTCTCTTTCCAGGTAGAAGATCGTGCCCCTTGAGAAGTGATTGAGCTGCTCCGGGCGTCATTGAACCCGGAAGATCCCATCCAGGAAATGGAAGTGATCGATCGTAAGCACCTGTGGCAATGATCAATTTCTCAGCCGTAAGTGAACTCTCTTGGCCACCTTGTAGATAATTCACTCTATAAAGCCCGCCCTGCGTCTCAATACTCCACACTGTCGCATCAGAAATATGTGTGACGGAGGATGCGGATTCAATCTTCGAGAAAAGTTGATCTGCGCGATCGCTCTTGTAGCCCTTTACGGAATTCCTGTGGCGCCAATATTGGCCACCCTTCTTAGATGCCGAGTCAATGAGAGCTACCTCGGCTCCGCTACGTGAGGCTGCTTCAGCAGCGGCAAGACCTGCAGGACCTGCACCAATGATGATGATCATGGCGTGCTCTCCACATTCATTCCCTGCTTAGCTTCGATAAGACAGGAACGTTGATTTGCAACGCCATCGACAACAAGAACACAGTCAAAGCAGATACCGATTCCACAAAAGATTGATCGTGGTTCATTTTCAAAACGGGTAGTGCGAAGTTGGCGATTATCTGAGGCGATAAGAGCGGCGGCAATACTCTGCCCCGATTCACAGGTGAATTCTTTTCCATTAAATGTAAATGAAATCTGATTTGTCATTGCGAAACCTTTTCAAATCTGGCGGGTGAGAAGGAAGTTGCATCCATAAACGATTGGCGTCCAAGAATCGCATCTGTAATAAGAGCAGCAGATCCTGGCGCTAAACCAATTCCAGCGCCTTCATGTCCAGCTGAATGCCAAAGACCTTTTACGGTTGAATCCTCACCAATCACTGGAAGATGATCTGGTGCATAGGGTCGAAAACCTCGATATGCACGTAGAAGCTGGACATCACGAAGTACGGGAAAGAGGGATGTCGCTTGGGCAGCGAGTTGGCGCAGAATCTCATAATTCATCGAGCCATCGAATCCGATGCGCTCGCGGCTTGCGCCGATCAATATTGTGCCTGCGCGAGTTCCTTCGACGACAGTACTGGTCTGCAAATCCGCATCGCTACTTGCAACGTTGGCTACATAATCTGAGTCATACACCTTATGAAACACATACTTCTTGGTCGGTTCTGTAACGAGGATAAATCCTTTGCGTGGCGCAATTGGTAGATGCGAGCCAGCCATCTGCGCCAACTCCCCCGCC
>WLME01000082.1 GCA_009700365.1 Actinomycetota bacterium
CGCTTCCCATTTCAGGAATCGAACCGAGGTAACCAAGATCAGAGTGATCAATCATCTCTCTAAGTGTTTGGCGAATCGGATCTGCTACTGGAAAATCCATTTCAGCCACAGGAAGCGGGAGAATCTCTTTTGGAAATGCACGCCACTTTTCACTCTTATGTGACTGTAATTCGCTGAGATCTAATGCCCGCAGGTCGCTCATAGACTTAGTATGTCACCGACCACAGTTCTAATCTATAACCATTAAAGTAGGTCTGTGACAGTTTTTGCGGCCATCACCGAAGCTCAGATGAAAAAGATTGTGAAGGATTTATCTTCACGAGATCGCAGAATTTCACGAGTAATTGATGCTCACCCACTTTGTACTGTTGGGCGTAACCCAAAACCAGTAAGTCATTTTGAAGCCTTGGTCGAATCCGTCATCTCGCAGCAACTTGCGGTGAAAGCTGCCGACACTATCTACGGGCGAGTTAAGGCCCTGGCAGGTGGTCGCGTTATTCCGGGACGAGTTATTGAAATATCCGAAATCCAGATGCGTGAAGCGGGCGTATCTGGGGCGAAGTTCAAAACGATTCAAGGCTTAGCGGATGCTGCAATCACAAAGAGAATCAAGATAAACGCACTGCATGAAATAGATAGCGACGAAGAAATATTCAATCAGCTCACTTCGCTCTGGGGAATCGGTCCGTGGACTGTCGACATGTTTATGATGTTTCAATTGGGTCGTCTGGATATCTGGCCAACTGGAGACCTAGGTGTACGTAGAGGTTGGGAAAAGATATATTCGCTGAAAGAAGAGATTGAGCCAAAAAATCTAGAGAAGAAAGGCGAAAAATTCCGCCCTTATCGAAGTGTCGTGGCTTGGTACTGTTGGCGAGCGCTCAGCTAACAACTGCAGGAAATGCCACGCCGGTTGATGAGTGGCAGTCGTATCCCTGTGGGTTCTTCTGTAAATACTTTTGGTGATATTCCTCAGCGAGGTAATACGGCACACCATCTGCGCTCTTGATTTCAGTAACAATGTCGCCAATTCCTTCGCGAATCAAAGCAGCTTGATAGACATCGCGAGTTATCTCAGCCTGTAATTGTTGAGATTCGGAAGTCGTGAAAATTGCACTTCGATACTGAGTTCCGATATCTCCGCCCTGCCGGTTAAGAGATGTTGGATCATGCATCACCCAGAATTCTTCAAGTAAACGGCGATATGTAACGCGAGCTGGATCAAAGGTGACCTCAACCATTTCAGCGTGGCCAGTTACTCCGGTGCACACCTGCTCATAGGAAGGATTAGGGCGAATACCGCCCATATATCCAACGCTTGTTGACGTGACTCCTTCAATCTTCCAATAACGACGTTCTGCGCCCCAGAAGCAACCTGTTGCAAAATATGCTTTCTCTGAATTCTTCATAGTCAGATAACCTACCCTTGTACCTGCGCCCCCGTAGCTCAGGGGATAGAGCACTGCCCTCCGGAGGCAGGTGCACAGGTTCGATTCCTGTCGGGGGCACACGCGATATAAATCACCTCAATTTGGGAAATCTCTTTCGCTTCCTTCTTGTTTAACAGAGTATCAACAGGGAGAATTAACCTCTTGCGCAGATACTTTGGCGCACATTAATTCGAAGCTTTGAAGGGGGTAGAGCCATGGACTGGAGACATCAATCTGCATGTCGCGATGAAGACCCCGAGCTCTTCTTCCCAGTTGGAAATACCGGGCCTGCCATCACTCAGATCGAAGAGGCTAAGAAGGTCTGTAATCGCTGCATCGTCAAGGATGCATGTCTTGCATGGGCCCTCGAATCGGGTCAGGATGCTGGCGTCTGGGGCGGGCTTTCAGAAGATGAGCGTCGTGCGCTCAAGCGTCGTGCCGCTCGTAATCGTGCGCGTCTTGCAGATAACGCCCAGAATTAATTCTTTACGCACTCGGAAAAGTAAGTATCGCCCGAGTCTCTTTCTCATCTGAAATCAAAGTTAATTTTCCACGCAACTCATTTTCAGTAAGGGTTCTAACTATCTGAAGCCCTAAATTAGGCGAAGTTGAAATATCAAATCCGTCTGGGAAACCTACGCCATCATCAGAGATTGTCACTGAAAGTTCGTTATCCGTAGTTGCCGTATGTATTCCCAGAGCAGATCCCTCTTCGGCTAAACCATGTTCGAGTGCATTATGAATAAGTTCTGTGATCACAAGAGCCAATGGGGTTGCAATTCGAGGCTCTAGAGAACCAAGCTTTCCGGTTCGCTCAATGGTGAGCTCATTCATGCGGGGGCTTAGCTCGAGCGCATGCGAGACCAAACTATCTAAAACATCATCGAAGGCCACCGACGAATCTCTGCTACTAGAAAGAGTCTCGTGCACAAGAGCTATCGATGCAATGCGTCGGACTGCCTCGTTGAGTGCAGCGCTTGCACCGGGATCTTCGATGCGGCGTGCCTGTAATCTGAGTAGTGCAGAGACAGTCTGCAAATTGTTCTTGACACGATGATGAATTTCTCGAATGGTGGCGTCTTTTGTAACCAATTCTCTTTCACGTCTGCGTAGTTCGGTTACGTTGTTGAGCATAACAATTGCACCAATACGATCTTCGCCCTTTAACAAAGGAAGAACGGTGAAATCAATTGTTCCACCTTGATTTTCAATCTCAACGCGTTTGAGAAATTTTCCTGTAAGGCCCATAGCGATTGTTTCTTCTCGCGCATCTGGCCGAACTCGATTAAGTGATTCGGCAATATCACCGAGAATGTGCCCCTCAACTTCGCTCATCCAACCTAAACGACTAAAAGCTGAACGTGCATTCGGGCTTGCATATGAAACAACTCCGTTAACATCAAGTCGAATGAGGCCATCACCAACACGAGGTGCAGGATCTAAGAGTGATCCAGCATCAAGATATGGAAAGGTTCCTTCAGCAATCATTCGGTAAAGATTATGCGCGATTTCACGATAATTTAATTCAAGTCTGCTGGGTTGACGCATTAACTCAGAATCGCGGTGACGCGAAATCACTCCAATTACATGTCCCTCAAACATGACAGGAATCGTCTCTTCTTTAACCATCTGCTCACCCATAGGTTCAGGTTGCGTGTCACGCACAATTTCAGCACCAGATAAGGCTTGATCGATATGTGGCCTAGATCCATATGTGATTTCGTCACCAATAACATCGTGAGGAAATAAAGTAGCAGCTGTTGTCGGGCGAATATGCGCAACCGCAACATAACCCGTCGGCCAACTTTTGAAGTCTTTCCGGAGGGGAACCCAAAGAATCAAATCTGCAAAGGAAAGATCAGATAAAAGTTGCCAATCTGCAATGAGTTCGCGAAGTCTGTGAATCTGTTCAGATGAGAGCGGGCTTCGGTCGCGAACGTACTCTTCTATTGATCCCATAATTCTTATCCAAGCCAGTCTTGAATATTTTGAGATATCTCTTGCGTTGCAAACCAGGTGAGCTCTTCGCAGTCATCTGATACTTCAAATGCACACTCGAGATGATCCCAGGACAGTGCAGTAGTAAGAGAGATTGACATCTCGTGGCTTTCAGAGATCATGCTTTCTGGAATTTCGAAGGCAAGAACAAGCGCGGACCCGGAACTTTCTGCTTTCAAATCGATTGCATCCTCTGCAGCCACCATAGATAAGGTGTATTCAATTTCTTCTTCGTCGAGCTCTGAATTGTTGGAGAGAAATACTGCGGTGGGTGCATAAATGTCAGAGACATCGAAGGTGCGAGTCTCAATGAATTCGAGAACCTCAGTGGCTGTCATAGCCAAATATCCGCGCATGGACTAAGCCTATAAGAGGTTATGAGGTGAACTGACCTGCAATTTCGGCGATAACTTTTCGCACAATTCCGCGTTCATTTGATTCCATGAGAGAACTCTCTTCAACTTCAGCCTTAAGAACTGACCTCGGGTCAAAGGGAAACTCGCAGATCTTTTCAGGGCGTAATGGGGTGATGATTTTCAAAAATCGCTCGGCGTTAGCTGACTCTCGCTTGCCTTGTTGTCTTAAAACATGAAGAAAGGTAAGTGGCGGTTTAATCGCGTTTCTCTTCAACTCCCCTGCAAAATTTTGCAGGCGTTCGAGCCCGACTCGATCAGATGGCCCCAGCACCATGAGGGAATCTGCATACGTGCTCACCCACATTAAAGCTTGGCCTGACCATCGTCTCCCAGAGAGCTGCGATGCAAAGTCATAAATCACACCCAAATCCAAGACTATAAAGTCGAATTCATTTGATGCCCGATCTAATCTTTCAATCTCACTCACGAAATTTTCTTGCGTAATCTCGCTAGCCCAGAGATATTGGGAAACCTTGCTAAATTCTTGAGGAGCATTTAATCCACGTTGCCCAAGCAGACGAAAAATAGAAGGTGCGTATGCGTGCGCATCTACGAGAAGTGTTCGCTTTTCTAGCGCAGCAAGTTCAATGGAGAGATTAACCGCAAGAGTTGTGCACCCCAAACCGCCTGATATTCCACCTACTGCGATAATTTTTGCTGAACGAGTCACAGAATGCGTTCCTTGAGTGCGAATCATCGGTGAGCGAATCGAACCCCGCATAAGTGCAATGAGACCAAGAGCAGTTTCAGGAAGCGGTATAGCTTCAGGAAAATCTGACTTATTTTCTGGAGTTGTGTGGAGCAAAATCAACGTCTTCACGGATTCACTGAGTTCAGTAATTCCTGATTGCGTTAACCCTTCGGAATCCACAGAGATAAGTAAGGTTGCATTCTGCGAATCTTGCGTGCCAATGTGGTCTTTAAGTGATTCGTAATCCAGGGCCCTGAAAAGCACATTCCATCCTTGCGAAAAAAGCGTGCTTGCGACGAAGCCTTCGGAAGTTGAATCCCGTATTGAGGTAAGGACATCCTGTTGTTCAGCCATGAGCGCGAACTACCACCAGACGACCACTTGTAGTGGCATCCAATATTTCTGCAACCATCTCGCGATTCACCGAGATAGTGATTGCAACTTCTCCGCCAAAATTACTACCTTTTCGATCTATAGAGACTATAAAAACTCCACCTGAGATATACCGAGGTGGCTCAGCATTTTCGCCATTTGTAACATCATGCACCTGAAATAGAGTGATAACTTCCCCAACTTCCGTGGACATAGGTAAGTCGACCGAACGCAAACTTATGCTTAATTGCTGATGATTCATGGTGTTCGAATCCTCTGTAAGTGCGCTACGTTGCAGAAGTTCACCTGCATTCATTGCTCTGAGAGTGACTGAACCCACAGGATTTTCTCTCTCTGCAATATAGCGGGCCGCAGAATTCCCAAGCGAAAGAGAATCAATTCCTAGATCATTTTCCTCAAGCTGAGTTCCGGCAGCGATAGAGCGATTCAATACCCAGTATTTTTCAGAGTGGTTAGCAGCAAGTGACATCGCATACGAGGCGATAAGCGCTGCAACACAGAGCGC
>WLME01000083.1 GCA_009700365.1 Actinomycetota bacterium
CACCTGCGACTAATCCAACCTTTACGGACTTCTTAGGGCGGCGTGCAGGAACGATTCTTTCGCGAGAAACGTTGAGCGTCATACATTAACTCCGTGTGTTATTGAGTTTGGCTCTGATTGAGTCAAACGAGACGGCAAGAATGAGCATCAGGCCTTGAGCAATACGCTGCCAGAAAGTTGGTACATCCATCAGAATCAAACCGTTGTTCAAGATTCCCACGATGAGCAGACCTAGAACTGTTCCGAAGATTGATCCACGACCACCGGCAAGGCTGGCGCCCCCTAGAACAATTGCTGTAACTACCTGCAGTTCTAGACCGAGACCTGAGTTTGGAGAGCCTGCAGAAAGTTGTGATGTAAGAACTGCACCAGCAAAAGCTGATGCAACTGCAGAGAGGATAAATGTCTGGAAAATAACGCGATTAGAGCGAATACCTACAACGCGAGCTGCATTTGGGTTTGAACCAATTGCATAAATAGAGCGACCAAACTTTGTAAAGCGAAGTGTTATCGCACCAATAATTGCTAAAACAGCGAAAATGACAATCGGTAGAGGAATATTGAGAGGCTGGGCAGTACCAAGCCATTCAAAGTTATTCATTCCAACTGTCTGACCGTTACCAATGAGCAAGGCGACTCCGTACAAGAACCCCAGACCGCCTAGAGTTGTAATGAGCGCATTTACTCCGATTACCGTAACGATGAATCCATTGAAGCAACCGAAGGCAAGACCAAAGACGAGAACGGCAAGAAGTCCAAGTGGGACGCCATGTGCATTGACCACCTGAGCCAGCATCATTCCCGAAACAGCAGCTGCAGAGCCCACTGAAAGGTCGATCTGTCCTGCAATAATCAAGAAGGTTGAAGGAATGCAAACAATTCCAGTGACAGCGGCGTTAGCGAGAATATTCTTAAAGTTTTCAACTTGGAAGAAGTATTCGCTGGCAAAAGTAAAGTAGACCATCATCAAGATAAGTACCGCGACAAGTGGTGCGGTATCAGGAATCTTGCGGCGCTTCTTTGAATCGTCCTCGCTACCTTGGACCTTTGATCCTGCTCTCAGTTTTACCATTCGTTTGTCCTGCTCCTAACTGGATGCCGCTATGAGTTTATTTGCCTGCACTAAATCATCTGTAAATTCAGCAGAAATTTCGCCGCGCGAAACTACGAGCGCGCGGTCTGCCAAAAGCACTACCTCTTCATAATCTGATGTCGCAACCAGAACTGCCATATTGGTCTCTTTCGCCTGCTTACGAATAATTTCGTAGATATCACGACGTGCGCCTACATCTACTCCGCGAGTGGGTTCGACGAGCAAGAGAACATTGACCTTTGCTTCAAACCAACGACCTAAGAGAACTTTCTGCTGGTTTCCTCCAGAGAGTGTTGCAATTTCTTGGCTTGGCCCACGGCGAGCACTGATACTGAGAGCTTCTGCCCAAGTTCCGTATGCGGCTTCTTCATCCATCTTGCGAATGAAGCCAGCCTTAGCCATGCGCGCCCACGATGCCACAGAGAGATTTTCGGCAACCGAGCGAATTGCAAAAGATCCTAAACGTTGGCGATCTGCTGGTAGGTATCCGATTTTTTTAGATGTCGAATCTTGTGGAGATTTAGGTTGAAACTTGTCGCCGTTAATGGTGATGTCACCAGATGTAATGCCACGAAGTCCAAAAATACTTTCAAGAATTTCAGAGGTTCCAGAACCGATTTTTCCAAATAAACAAACTACTTCACCTTGGTTTACGTCGAAAGATATATTTTTATAAACTTCACCGTCAGATAAATTTTTAACTTCCAGAGCACGCGTTGTGCCTTTAGAGACAACCGGACGAGAGTTTTGTGCCGCTGCATGTCCGAGCATCGCAGTCACCAACTCTTCACGGCTTACATTTTTTGCACCTTCGTTAAGAACTGAATTTCCATCGCGGAGAACTTGTACGCGGTCTGCAACGCGATTAACTTCATCGAGGCGGTGGGTGATGTAAACCATTCCTACGCCCTGCGCTTTAAGTTGATCCATCACTTTAAATAGGCGCTCGACCTCAACATTTGAGAGAGCAGCCGATGGTTCATCAAGAACCAAAATCTTTGCATTTTGAATGAGTGCGCGAGCAATTTCTAGTAACTGACGTTCGCCGACTCGAAGTGAACCTGCTTCTACATCTAGTGGGATATCTACTTCTAAACGATCAAGGACTGCTTTCGCCTTCTCCTTGAGCTCTTTCCAGGCTACTCGTCCACCTGATGTAGGCCATTGTCCAAGGAAAATATTTTCAGCAACTGTAAGAGACGGTGCGTCATTAAGTTCTTGAAAGATCATACGAATACCGAGCTCTCTGGCTTGATAAACATCAAGTTCAGAGAGCTCGGTACCGTTAATTTTGATTACGCCTTCTGTTGGACTTATATCGCCCGCCAGAATCTTCACGAGAGTGGATTTACCTGCCCCGTTTTCTCCAAGAAGTGCTACGACTTCTCCGGCGTTGACAGTTAAATCCACTCCGTGCAGAACTTCCACACTGTTGTAAGACTTCTTAATGCGTTCCAAACGAATTAACTCCGTCGTGTTCGACATTATGAACTCTCCTTAAACAGCTAGTCGTTAAACGTACTTATTACTTTTGTTGCGTTACGCGCACTTAGCCTTTGAAGCTGGGAACAGCTTAAAGACGTTATCTGCGTTAACTGCAACGTGCTTGATCTTCAATTGGAATGGAACTGTCTTCTTCTTGATGAGATCTAGAAGGTATGGAACACCGATCTCGCCGTAACGCTCTGGGAAGTATGCAGTTGCACCAATCCAGTGAGTGTTCTTTGCGATATCGCAGTGAGCAGAAGCTGCTGCACCTTGTGAACCAGCGTAGATGTCGCCATCGCGGCCAATTGCCTTAGCAGCAGCGAATGCGCCTTGGATACCTTCATCGTTGATTGCTACAACAGCAATCTTGTGTGCGTTTGGAAGGGTTGTAAGTGCATCCTTCATCTTTGCAAGAGCAGGCTCAAGACGACCAGCATCAATCTGGATCAACTTGTCGCCGATCTTTCCGCAAACAGATTCAAAACCTGTGCGGTATCCACCCATACGAGCAGCGTTAACAACGCCTACACCGTAATCTTCGAGTGAGATGAATGAGTCAAATTCGCAATTGAACTTTGACTTGAAGTAATTTCCAAGTGCCTTACCTGTTACTTCACCTGCGTAGCTGTTGTCAGCTCCCATGAATGCTTTCTGACATGGATCTTGCTCGATATCAATTGCAATAACTGGAACCTGTGGTCCAGCCTTACAAATTGCAGCTGATGCTGATGCAACAGGCTGGAAGTTCAAGTAACCCTGAACCTTCTTGAGCTTGAATGTCTTAGCGCAGTTAAGTGCCTTTGCAGCATCCAACTTGGAATCGCAGAAGATCAACTTTGCGCCAGCTGCTTTAGCTTCGCGCGCGATTGAATCGTGAACATCCTTACCAAAACCAATTGCATCATCAAGACCGATGAGACCAATTGTGATTCCTTTTCCGCTTCCTGGAACTGCCTTACGGAAGTCATACTGACCAGCTGATGCTGGAAGCACTGATGTTGCAACTACTGCAGCAATTGCTACAGCAGCGATCGCACCGGCGCGGAATTTAGAAGAAACTTTCATACTCCACCGTGACCTTTCATTACATTTGTTATAGGCAAGATGTTCAGAGGCCATTCCCCGGACACCGTTGTTGCCGTGACTGGAATCCTTTCCTGCCGTATGGGGCGTGTCAATAGAAAACCCATCCTTAAGGCAAGATAACTAAATCGTTATAATTGAACAGCGTTTTGAACATTTGAGCGTTTTTGAACAGGGGCCATTGCTTTGTCACCCTCTTGAAGGAGTAAAAAGTTAGCGGCTAAAAGTTACTTCAGCTCTGAGACGCGTTCGGCGATTCTGTACTTCTTGATGTAGTCACGGTCGAGTTCCCAACCCAAGCCAGGGGTGTCGTTGAGCTGCATATACCCATCCTTAAGCGCTGGACGGTTTGCAATCATGTTGTGCCAGATTGGATCGCGCTTAGGGTGGAAGAACTCTAGATAAGTACCGTGCGGGATCGATGCAAGTAGATGCGAGGCAACCTGAGGTTCTTCGTGATGTGCCATCTTCACGTCGTAAACAGTTGCTATTGCTGCTGCACGTCGCCATTCTGTTGGACCACCAGACCAAGATGAATCAAAATTGCAATAGTCAATCGAACCGGTCTCCATAAGGTCTCGACAACCTGCGGCTGAAAATTCAGTTTGGCCAGCAGTGACAGCTACGTTTCCAACGTATCGAACATCGCGCATAGCCTTTTTATCGTTCTGCCAAATACATGGTTCTTCAAACCACAAGAGATTGTCATCGGCAACCAGATGTGAAAATTTAATTGCTTGCGGAACTGTGTATCCCTGGTTTGCATCTACTGCGATACGGAAGTTATCTCCACCAACGCGGCGTGCTTCTTTAAATCGCTTTGCATCTTCTTCGGGTTCTAAGCCACCAATTTTAAATTTCATTCCTGCAAATTGTTGTTCAAGAAGATATTCAACTTCTTGCTGAATTGTTAAATCACTTCCGTAATAACCACCAATTGTGATTACGGGAATCTTGGATCGATATCCGCCCCATAGCTTCCATAGTGGCGCGTTATAAGCCTTTCCGAGCAGATCCCAGAGAGTTACATCGATTGACGCTGTCGCAACTAAGCCCAGACGGCGATCGCGGAGAATGTCCCACGTCGCAGGGCGGCAGAGCTCCCAAAGTTTCTCAATTTCAAAGGCATCTTTGCCCAAGATCAATGGGGCAAGTTCTTCATGAATGATGTTGTCGATTTCTAGCAAGCCTGCATCTTCATCGCCTGCATAAGCCTCGCCTACGAGGCCAGATTTGGTAAAAATACGAGTAATTGTCGTTGAGCGATGAGTCATCTTGTAATGACTGCCCTTGTAAACCGTTTCCAGCGGGACGCGGACTGACTCAGTTTCTACACGAGTGATGGTCAGGTCCATAGTGTGCCTCCTGGGCTAGTGATTTCTGGAAACGATTCCTAATTCTAAAGGTGAAAGCCTTCCTGTCAATATGGCTATTGGAAAAATTTTCTGGAAAAAATTTCCAGTTTCTATTCTTATTGGGCCGTTATCGGACTAACCTCCCTGACCATGGGGAAGAATCGAATCACGATTCACGATGTCGCAGCCAAAGCTGGGGTCGCAATTTCCAGCGTCTCAAGAGTTCTTTCGGGACATCTCGATGTTTCCGACAAGATGCGCGCCAAAGTTGAAGCCGCAGTTGCCGAACTCGGCTACGAACCAGATCACTTAGCCCAATCTCTACGTAAAGGCGCAACTAACACAATCGGATTCATGATCCGAGATATCACCAATCCCCTCTTCTCAATTGTTGCGCAAAGCG
>WLME01000084.1 GCA_009700365.1 Actinomycetota bacterium
AACTTCGAGCTCGCTGATTGCTTTTACTGTTGAATCCAATTCACCTTCGGCATCTTTGAGCGCAGAACCATCTGGTTCTCCTGCAGCTAGTTCAAAGAGAACCGGTAGATCATCGACGCGGCGTCTCAAACTTCGCAGTCGCGCTATTGTCGATTGAACTCTCGATAATTTACTTGTTACAGCCTGCGCTTTCTCCGGGTCATCCCATAAATTTGGAACGCCTGCAGCCGCTTCCAGATCAACAGCTTCTGCCTCTAGTTTCGGAAGGTCAAGTACTTTCTCAATAGAAGTAAGGGTCGCGCTTATCTCTTGGATTTCGAGGATATATTCGCGAGCCATAGGTTAAGGATAGCGAGAAGTTATCAAGTATTCATAACGAAAAGATTCTTGCCTAAATTAATGTGAAGTGGTTTTACGTTCGTCAATACTTCCAACGCTTGCAAGTATTTTTACTTTCTCAATTCCAATAAAAGGAAGTACAAAAGGCAGGGATACTTCAGAAGACGTCTGTAATTCGATTTCAAATCCATCGCATCTAGATGCCAAGAGAACGATTGGGCTCATATTACTCCTCATCACTGAAGGACCCTCGTCGCTCCAATCCCTCAAAGTGCTCACCGCATCCCGTTCGCCTTGCTCGCAGTCGATGGGGATTCCCGGGTCAGTTTCTCCATTACCTGTTAAACCAATGAGAAATTTAGTGAAGTTATATTCACCGCGATAGTAACTTTTTAGATCCAGGTTTCTAGATCCTCTTTGCGCGGCCGCCTCTGTCGCTTGGGTAAGAGATCTCTTAGCAAGATATATAGATGAGATGTCGCTCATGATTGCAACTGTGATAATTATTATTATGAATAGACTCATCATGAGAATAGATAGTGATCCCCTATCTTCTTTCGCGAAATTCCTATTCATGCCCATGGGCTCACATATTCAATAGCAGTTACTTCAATTGACTTAGAGTTTTGCAATCGCGCAACGATGGTTACTGCCACTCGACCATTTGGGTAAATGCAAGGAGACTGGCTACATCGAACCCAGTACCTGATTGAGTGAGAATATCCAAGTGCACTGGAACCTTCAGAGATAACCTGAGACATTACTTCGGCAGCAATTTCATCACTCTTACTCGTAACATAGGTGCGAGCAGCTTCACGAGCAAGGGTGCGTAAAGACGTCTGAGTATCTGTAGATTCCGCGAAAAAATTCATAAAAATAAAGATTGGTAAGAACAATGGGATTGCAAGCAGGACAAATTCCAGCGAGGCACTTCCTCTGTACTCCCTAATAAATCTCATCATCGTTGATTCTCGACTATCGCAACTCCGGAGACGTCGGTGGCCAATTCTCTTCCAAGAATTGATGCAAGACCCGGAATCATGCGAGGAAGAGTCTTTTCTTTACGCGTGATGACCATATCTAAATTTTGATTGGGATCAGGTGAGTAAATATGCACGAAAGTGTCATTCGATGAGAAAGACCCACTAATTGCTCCTCGCGAAGCTATATCTTGCGCCTGAAGTTTTTCCATGTTTCTACCATGAATTGCAATTGTTATTTGAAGGGCAATTAGGAAGAGGAAGAGAAGCGGGATTAACACCAGAGAACTTTCAGCATTTCCCCGCTGACTCTTTAGAAATCTCCTCAGTTCCCAGAAAAACAATTAGCGAATGCCATTCATCGCATCGAGAGAATTTCTCAAAATTGCCGTGAGCCTTGGTGCTGCAATTGTCCAAATAGCTGTCACTAAACCAGTTGTCATGAGCACAACCAGCACCCATCCCGGTACATCCCCGCGATCATCGCTGAGCGCTTTGTAGAAACGAGATTTGCGAAACTGCGCGATTTTTTCTGCGAATTGATTCTGGATATCGACTACTTTCCTTTGAATTGAGTCGTTCATTTTTTTCCTGCTTTCTGTGGTGATTATCTCTAGCCCTGTGCGAAGAGATTTAGATTTGAAAGAGATGGCCATAGCGCAAAGAGAATTGAGATTGGCAATATGAGAAAGACAACTGGGATCATCATGGACATTTCGGCCTTTGCTGCCGCATTGAGGACTCGACTTCTCTGAAAGTCACGTGCCTCGCGGGCATGGCTGTGAAGAACTTCAATGATTGGCGCTCCTCGATTCATAGCGATTACAAGAGAATCAATAAAACGCCGCAGAGAAAGAGAATGCACCCGTCGCCCCATTTCATCTAACGCATCCGAAAATGGGGTACCCCGCGATACATCTTCAATTACAGAGGAGAACTCTTGCGCGAGTGCGCCCCTTGCCTTGAGTGATACTCGCTGCATCGCTGAAAGTGGAGTTTCCCCAGCCGAGAGAGACAGAGTTAACATCTCAATGATGGCTGGAAAATCAGATTCAATTGACTCTCTATGTGATTTAACCTCTGAATCCAATGCTTTTTCGAGGATAAAAATGATCCCACTTCCAGTCGCAAGTGGTAGTACTAAAAAGATTGCTGGAGGCGCTTGTAGAAAAATGAGAACGAGAAATTCAGCAAATATAGCGAGAAAAACTATAATTAATTCTCGATATCTAAAGTTTTCATAATTGCGCTCATCATGAACACCGAGTTCATGCAATTTGCTACGGACTGATGTTTTGTCACCTATTCGATGTATAGATCGGATACTAAAGAGTTCCAGAGAGAAATCTGGGTTGAGAAGAAATATGACAGGGACAAGTAGCAACAGGATTGTTAGCTGATGGAACATCAATGTGAAAGCTTCACTTCAGTAAGTCCAAATATTCGATTTGGTTCTGGTAGGTGGCTTAACCAATTCATCCAAGAATACGCAGCTGCTGTAAGTCCCAAACCAACAAGCAGTATGAGAATGCCGGTACTTGTTCCAAATGCTTCAACTGTCGAAGGCTGCGTCGAAAGCAGTAGCAACAGCAACCATGGGGCGGCTGCTGACATATGAGCAGAATTGCGAATCCAATTATGCTTTACTGCAATCTCCCGTCTTAATGTCAGATCTTCTCGGATGTAATTTCCTAAAAGTCGTAAGATGCTGATTAATTCAGCGCCACCTAATACCTTTGATATTTGAAGCGCCTCGAAAATTAGATCAGTATTGGGATGAGCCAAATTTATTTGGACTCTCCGAAGAGCTAAGTCGAAATCTCCATGCTCCAAAAGATCCTCTTTGAATCCTTGAAAATCCTCTTTGAGGTTTTCTGGGCCCCGAGTTATCAGACTAACGAGCGATTCACTCAGCGAGAGTCCGGATTGCGCGCCCGAAATCAATAAGTCAATCAGCTCGGGACAGCTAGCTTCAATAGCAGCGGTTCGCTTTGAATTGGTTTTTCTCTGAGCAAATGTCAAGAAAATAAGGATAAACGCGGAAAATGCAATCGAAATGAATATCGAGCCAGAAATTATAAAGACGAGAAGCGCTGCCATCAAGACGGAAATGTATGTTCGCGATTTTGAGGTGAGTGAATTCGACATTGATTTTTTCAATTAATTCTGCCTAGTCCGCGTTCATACTCGTGGCCATTCCATCTCCACACATATTCAATTTCAGCTCGGTCATTTTCAAAACGTCCTGTTACTTGTGCGATCTCTACAACTCTTCTTTCACCACTTGGGCTCAAAGAAACCTGAACGACAAGATCAACTGCCGCGGCGACGGTCGGTGCAATGAATTTGTGGGAGATATTTTCTCCAGCCAAGAGTGGAAGAGTCTGAAGCTTTGAGATTGCATCACGTGCAGAATTGGCATGGAGAGTGCCCATGCCCGGTAATCCTGAGTTAAGAGCCAGGAGAAGATCGAGAGCCTCCGCTTCTCGTACTTCTCCAACGATTATTCTCGAAGGTCTCATCCGAAGCGCTTCCTTGATTAATTTCCGGAGTGAGATAACTCCATCTCCTTGGAGATTCGCACTTCGGGTCTGCATTTGAACCAAGTCGGGAATGCGAGGCTGAAGTTCAAAAACCTCCTCAATGGTGACAACTCTTTGGTTAATTGGAATTTCGGAACACAATGCATTTAACAGCGTAGTTTTACCTGCTTGGGTACCACCACTAACGAGAATATTCATTCCAGATTTAACTGCTAACGAGAGCTCGTCAGCCATCTCAAGAGAAATTCCACCGAGCTTTGCCAAGTCATGGAGACTCTTCTGGCTCATTAGATGTTTACGAATATTGACTGCCCAATGCTGAGCTGTAATTTCGGGTATCACCACATGCAATCGACTACCATCTGGCAATCGAGCATCAACAAATGGGTGTGACAGATCTAGACGCCGACCACTCCAGATAAGGGCTCTATCAACTAGTTGTCGCACTGATTCTGTTGTCAGGACTAAATTTGTAAGCTGTGACTTCCCAGCTCTTGCAATGAAAATACGCTCCGGGGAATTTATCCAAATCTCTTCAACCGTTGGGTCGGCGATTAAGTGTGCAATTGGTCCGAATACAACATCCGGTTCCATGGTTTCCATGGGGCACAAGGTAGGAGTGCACTGACATCATGAGATGAAATCTTCGTGAGGATGTGGAAAAGCCTGACATGACTTAACTAATGGAAGCGCCTCGTAACTCTTGGTTATCGAGTCTATTCAGTATCTCCAGAGAACTTTCTCCGACTTCCGAGAGAACATAGGCGCTCTCGCACGAGAATTCCTTGGACTTCCAACTTTCTAAAATTCTTCGTGAAAGAGATCTACCGACTTCAAGTGGCGCCTTCAGAATCAATGTGAATTCGCCCTTCCCCAATCGTGCGCATAAATCCTCAGCGCGTGTTGCACTTTTGATGATTTCTGCGAAGGAGAGAATCGCAACTTCATATATAGAATCTTGATCTGGCGTCTGATCTACATTTGGGATGTTATGCAACTGGAATCGGATAAGCGTAAAGTGCGAATGATTCCGTTCTGCTGTCGCTAATTCTCGTCGAAGATTCTCATAAAAATATGGTGGTGCAGCTAGGTGAGTGAGTGAATCCCTCAGACCATCATGGGAGAAAGTCATAATTGCCAACTAGGGATTTCTACACCGACTGATAAAGTCCGCGCCATGGCTAATTCATTCACAGCGGCAGATCGTGCCAAGAAATCACCTCACCGTTCTATCGTGGCAACCCTTCTCTATATCGAAGCAGCCATCGTGCTTGCCCTAGCCGTGTGGTTGGTGGCGCTGGGATTCACCCATGCGCAAAAGGAGTTGCCACCACTTGTCGGGGTAATTGTCTTTGCCTTACTTGGCGCAGGTGGTCTCTTTGGAGCGGGACGTGGATATAAGAATGGAAAGAATTACGGTCGTTCTCCAGCAATTCTGGCTAACTTAATTGCACTTGGTGTTGCCTACTATCAAATCCAAGGACATTTCTATATCGGCGCCGTGATTATTTTGGCTCTT
>WLME01000085.1 GCA_009700365.1 Actinomycetota bacterium
ATGGCGACACCATCGTCGTACGTGCTGCTAATCAACAAGAATCGCGTTCACCAAACCTCGAACTCTTTATCCTCGGCGGGCAGCCAATCAAAGAACCCGTTGCATGGATGGGCCCATTCGTTATGAATACAAAGCGTGAAGTACTGCAGGCATTTGAAGATTTCCAGAAGGGTCTCTTGGGTTCGATTCCAGCGATCTATAAGGAAGATGCCAAGAAGCCCGAGAAGACTTTACATCGCACAGATAAGTTATCTGGAGAAATTCTCGATGTGCATGGAGCTCCAACAGAGCTACAAGAGGGATAAGGATCGCCTTCGCAATTCAAGAAAAAATCACTTCACTAAATATCCAAATTCTCATACCCTTGCACAATGCTAAGACTTCAATGCCTCACCGTCGATGCGCATAATCCAAAAGCACTCGCTGAATTTTGGGCAGAGGTTTTAGGATGGTCAATCGGTGAAGATGGCGATGACATTGGTTGGTGGATCGAGAGGGAATTAGGCGATCCTAAGAAAACTGGCTTTCCTGACATTCTCTTCCTCAAAGTTCCAGATTCAAAGATTGTGAAGAATAGATTGCACTTGGATCTTCGCCCTGATGATCAAGCAGCCGAGGTTGCGCGTCTTGAAAAATTAGGTGCGAAAAAAATTGAGATTGGTCAATCAGCTGATCCAGATACAACATGGGTAGTCATGGCAGATCCCGAAGGTAATGAGTTCTGCATCTTGCGGGAAAGAAAAGAATGAGTGGTCGGGGTTAGCCGCCGAACTTAGCGGAAGCCCTTACTTTTCAATCTATCTTCTCTTTATTAGAGAGCTTTGAGCGCAGAGACAACCTTTGTCAGTGAAGCTTTGGCATCACCAAAGAGCAACATGGTCTTTGGATCATAGAGAAGTTCATTCTCGATTCCAGCAAAACCAGGGCGCATTGAGCGTTTTAAGAAGATGATGTTGGCTGCATGATTTACTTCAAGAATTGGCATTCCATAGATTGGGCAACCTGGTGTTGTCTGCGCTGCTGGGTTTACGACGTCATTGGCACCGATAACGATTGCAACATCTGTCTGACCGAATGTTGGGTTAACTTCATCCATCTCAGCTAGCTGATCGTAAGGAACATTTGCTTCTGCAAGAAGTACATTCATATGCCCCGGCATACGTCCTGCAACTGGGTGAATTCCATAAGCAACATCGATGCCCTTAGAGATCATCAAATCTGCAAGCTCGCGCACTGTGTGCTGCGCCTGCGCAACAGCAAGTCCGAAGCCAGGAACGATGACAACTCGGCGGGCATAGTTAAGAAGAATGGCAACATCATCAGCAGAACCTGAACGCACAGGGCGTTCTTCGGCAGTGCCTGATGCTTCTTGTGGCTTTGCAGTAAATGCGCCGAAGAGTGTGCCAAAGAGTGAACGGCCCATTGCCTCTGCCATCAAGCGAGTAAGGATTGTCCCTGAAGCACCAACCAACGTTCCGGCGATGATCAGAAGCGTTGAAGAGAGCACATAACCACTTGCTGCAACGGTAAGACCAGTGAATGCGTTGAGAAGTGAGATAACGATTGGAACATCTGCTCCACCGACTGGAAGTACGAAGAGCACACCGAAGAGAAGCGAAAGCACTGCAAGTACGAGAAGTGGTGTTGTTCCCAGCGCCGTGACAACCCACACTGAAACTCCGAGAACTGCAACAAGAGTCCCGGCAATTACAAAACGTCCGCCAGGGAAGACAACAGGACGTGTAGTCATCAGCTCTTGGAGCTTCATAAAGGTAATGATTGAACCGCTGAAAGAGACACAGCCAACGACAACGGTAAATACTGTGAAGATAACTTCTGCTGTCGTGGCTTCTGCGCCGAGGTTGAGATATTCAACGATTGCTACGAGAGCAGCTGCGCCACCACCAACACCGTTAAAGAGTGCAACAAGCTGAGGCATCTGCGTCATTTCAACTTTGCGAGCCGCTGGTACACCAATTACAAGACCGATCAGAATTGCGCCGATGATCCACCAGAAATTATTGAGTGGAAGTGAGTGACCTACCTCTTGACCATGAGTTGGTGTGACGTAGAGAAATACTGAAAGTGTGGCAACAGTTGCGCCAAATGCTCCGATGAGATTTCCGCGGCGTGCTGTCTTTGGATGTGAAAGACCTTTGAGAGCCAAGATAAATGCAACACCAGCGCCGAGGCCGATGAGGCTGTAGAGAGTGCTATTCATTATTCGCCTCCCTTGTCAGCAGATTTCTTCGGCTTAAACATTTCAAGCATTCTGTCTGTAACAACAAATCCACCGACCATATTGATGGTGGCAAGAATGATTGCAGCAAGTGAGAGACCGAGTTCGAGATTGGTCTGGCTGTGATCGGCGACGATGATGGCGCCGACAAGGATGACGCCGTGAATTGCGTTGGCACCTGACATCAGTGGTGTGTGAAGGGTTGAAGAGACCTTCGAGACAACTTCAAACCCCACAAATACTGCGAGAACGAAGATTGAAATGATTGCGATTGCATCCATTAGAGGCTCCCTCCGGGCGTGTGCTTTGCACCGCCATGTGTGGTTGCTGACTTATCAATGATTTCATCGGTGAAATCGATATTGAGAGCAACTGGTGATCCATCTTTACTTGGCGTGGTCATCAAAGTAAGAAGATTGACAACGTTTCGTGAGTACAAGCTTGATGCGTGGAATGGGAGTTGGCTTGGAACATCTTTGCCACCCCAAATCTGAACTCCTTTGGCAGTTACAACAATCTCACCGGGCTTGGATCCTTCAACATTTCCGCCAGTTTCAGCAGCTAAGTCAACGATTATTGTTCCGGCTTCCATCGCATCGACCATCTGTGAAGTCATCAAACGAGGCGCTGTGCGACCCGGAACTGCGGCCGTTGTAATCACCACATGCGATTTAGCAATATATGGAGTTAGAAGTTCGCGCTGTTTAGCTGCGCGCTCTTCGGTCATCTCGCGTGCGTAACCACCCGCACCTTCAAGCGCTTCAAGTTCAAGATTAATAAATGTGGCACCCATTGACTTCACTTCATCGGCAGATGAAGGACGAACATCGTATGCACTGACAACTCCACCAAGTCGTCGCGCTGTTGCAATCGCTTGCAATCCAGCGACGCCTGCGCCTAAGACTAAAACTTGAGCGGGTGTAACTGTTCCGGCAGCTGTCATAAGCATCGGAAAGAAACGTGGTGATAGTTCTGCTCCCACAAGTGCTGCCCGATATCCCGCACATAGTGCCTGCGAAGTCAGAGCATCCATTGATTGAGCGCGAGAAATACGTGGAACTAATTCAAGTGAGAATGCAGTTACTCCGGCATTTGCAGCCGCTTCAATTGAATCAACTGCGGTAACTGGTGAGAGGAAAGAGATTGTGACTGCGCCTTTCTTAAGGCTACTCATCTGTGCTGGAGTTAAAGAGGTAACTGAGAGAACGACGTCGGCATCACTGATGACATTGCCGCTCTTTACTGTCGCTCCTGCTGCTGTGAAGAGATCATCGGTGGCCTGTGAATGAACTCCGGCTCCAGATTCAATGACGACTTCATAACCTAGTCGCGTTAATTTATTGATGACATCTGGCACAAGCGCTACGCGCTTCTCACCATCTCTAATCTCTCTAGGAACGGCAACTCTCATGCGCGTAAAGGTACATGGTTAGACCTTGCAAGGCTATTCAAAAAGGTAACGATTTACTGAGTGGTAATGCTCAATTAACCCCGTTTTTAGAAACTATCTTGGCTTCGAGTTAATTACCTTTAATCTCGCCACGAGTTAGGTGATAGAGCAGAGCCTGAATGGTTGTGCGGCGATGGAATGCCTCACGCCAAATTACAGATTTTGGTCCATCAATAACTGATGCTTCTACCTCTTCACCTCGATGGGCTGGAAGACAATGCATAAAGATGGAATCTTTCTCTGTCAGGTTCATTAAATTTTCAGTAACTGCGAAAGGTGAGAGAGCTTTTATTTTTTCACTTCGCTCTGATTCTGGATCGCCCATAGACATCCACACATCTGTATAGAGAACTGATGCGCCCTTAGCCGCAGCTTCTGCATCTGTTGTCACCTCAATTGTTGCACCACTCTTTGCTGCAATCTCTTTCGCCTTCGCAACAACTGCTGCATCTGGTGCCCACTTGCCGTCGGGAGTAGCTGCGACAACATGAGCGCCCATTATTGCGCCCATAATTAACCAAGCATGAGTCATATTGTTTCCATCGCCTAGGTAAACAAATTTGCGACCTGCGATATCGTTTCCAAAGTTTTCGCGAATTGTGACCCAATCCGCGAGCAACTGTGTCGGATGATCATCGTCAGTAAGTCCATTTATTACTGGGATTGAAGCTTCGGCGCCGAGCTCATCAACTTCAGATTGTTTGAAAGTTCGAATAATCAACGCATCGCAAAAACCACTGATGATTTTTGCAGTATCTGCAATCGTTTCTCCGCGACCGAGTTGAAGATCATCGCCGCGAATAAAGATAGGTGTCCCACCTAAGTGCGCCACCGCTGTTTCAGATGCAAGGCGCGTACGAGTCGAAGGCTTGGTCATGTAGATCGCAACGGTCTTATTGCTCAACGCTGTATTGGAGCGGAGCGGATTCGAAGCAAAATCAGCTGCAGTATCCAGTAATAACTCGATATCGGCACGAGATAGGTGCTCTGTGCGCAGTAAGTCTTTCATTGTCAGATTCTACAGGGGGAAAGTTGCCTCATGATGCGGGATTCTTGCGGCTTAGAAAGGTGCGGTGGTGCAATTGCCATCTGCTCAGCGATAATAACGCTATGACTTTTCCGGTAGGGCGTGAAATTTACGCGGGAATTTTCGATCGCGGATTACCAACTCTCGATTCTCCTGTTGTGGACGCAGATACAGACACTCTGACTCGTCCTGTTGAACAAGAAGATGATGGCGGGCACGATCGCTTTGCTCATTACATTAAGAAAGAGAAGATTGTTGAATCTGCAGTAACTGGAAAATCTGTCCGCGCGCTATGTGGAAAGAAGTGGGTTCCATCTCGCGATCCGCAGAAATATCCAATTTGCCCAATCTGCAAAGAGATTTATGAAGGTTTGAGCGAAGGTCCAAAAGATGGCGATCACGCAGAATAAATCAAGCAGGTAAAGGTTTATCAGCTTCGCTGATTCAACCTTCCCTTACTTATTGCGAAGTGCATTGTGGAGGTGCCGGGAATCGAACCCGGGTCCTTCAGAATTAAAACAGGGCTTCTACGGGCGTAGTGCGTTTATCGTTTTCTCAGTCCTGAATCTCTTACACACAAGTATTCAACGAACTCATTTGCGAAACTGTTCTCTCGAGATATTCGCAACGCTATCTCGATGAAGAGCTCTCTAGCGACGCCA
>WLME01000086.1 GCA_009700365.1 Actinomycetota bacterium
AAGAGACGGCAGGTATTCCTCAAATAAAACTTTTCTCAAAGCTCTTTCAATAAGTGGATCGAAACGAGATTGTGGAATCGTTTGATGACCACTGAGCGCACCCAGATAGGCGAGCAATGAATGCGCACCATTGAGTAAACGCAATTTCATGACCTCGAATTTTTCCACTTCGGTGGTAAATATTGCTCCTCCAGCTTCCCAATGAGGTCTTCCAGCTACAAAATTATCTTCAAGTGCCCACATTGTGAATTTTTCTGCCGGAACAGGAATCGAGTCGCTGACACCCAGTCGTTGAAGCGACATCTCTAAATGCTCAGATTCTGTACCCGGAACAATGCGATCCACCATTGAATTAGGAAAGCTAACATGTGTGGAAACAAAATCCATTAATGATGTATTTCCATCCGCCTTTGCCAAAAATTCAAGAAATAGTTGGCGGCATTGCGAACCATTACTTGCAACATTGTCGCAACTTAGAATGGTAATTGGTTCGGCGTGAAGTTCTATTCTCTTAGCAAGGGACTTCATTAAGATTCCGTAGATAGTTTTAGGGGTATTTCCTGAAAGATCGTTAATAATGTCGGGATGACTAAAATCTAATCCTTTTGCACCTTGAGAGATGTAATAACCAGATTCTGTAACCGTGAGCGAAACGATTTTTGAGTCCGGGTTGGCAATTTCAGAAATCAACTCAGGCAAATCTTCTGCCCCAACAAGGGTGCGAGTATGAATTGCAGGCACAACGGCAGAATCTGTGTCAGGTCCAATTTCGACAACGCTATAGAGATTATCTTGTGCCCTCATTGCGCTGACGAGTTTTTCATTTCGCATTGAATATGCGCAGATTCCCCAATTGCCGCCAAATTTATCCATCGCTATGGCGGTGTAGACAGCTAGGTGGGCGCGATGAAAATTGCCTAAACCGATGTGAACAATTCCGGTTTTGATGGGGCGGTTCTTCAATAGCAATTTTTCAGATGACACAGATTTTAGGGAAAGCGCTACTGGAGAAATCATAGAAAGGAGGGTACCTTCAATTTATCTTCATGTGTAGGATGAAGTCATGAAAGCATTTGTTATTAATGGCAAACTTGATGGTGCGTTGATTGAAGTACCAGAAAGAACGCTTTCATCCGATGAAGTCAAAGTAAAAATCTCATATGTAGGAATCTGCGGATCAGACCTTCACTACTACTTTGATGGCGCCAATGGAGCATTTGTAGTTGAAGAACCACTCATACCCGGCCATGAGCTCAGTGGAGTGATAGAAGAAGATCCTTCCGGTGAGTACGCGCCGGGAACAAAAGTGACTCTTCATCCAGCTACATATGGAATCAAGGAAATTGGAATTGAAGATAAACCATATCTATGGCCAAAGGGTGCATACCTAGGTAGCGCCTCAACACATCCACATACTCAAGGCGCGATGTCTGAATATTTCGTCGCCAGGAAATCGATGATTCGTGTTTTGCCTCAGAAATTATCTCTCGAACTTGCAGCGCTAGCCGAACCTTTGGGTGTTGCAATTCATGCAATCAACGTTGGCGATGGAGTTCAGGGTAAGCGAATTCTCGTATCTGGTTCTGGCCCAATCGGTCTATGCGTAATAGCTGCAGCAAAGATTCTCGGTGCTGCATCAATTACTGCAACAGATATCTTGCCATCTGCGCTAAAGCGCGCTGAGGCAGTTGGTGCAACCACAACCTTGCAGATTGGCAAAGATGAATTACCCGAAAATGCCTTTGATATCGTATTTGAATGTTCAGCAGCAGCGATGGCAATCTCATCGGCTTTCCAGATGGTTCGACGTGCCGGAGTTGTTGTTCAAGTAGGCATGCTTAGTGCGGGTCCACAACCGATAGCTATCGCACCATTGATTTCAAAGGAGATTCAATTACGAGGGTCATTTCGATTTAATGATGAAATTTCTGATGCGGTTACGATGCTCACAGAGAACGATTGGATTAAGGCAATCATCACTCACGTACTTCCATTAAGTGATGCTATTGCTGCATTTGAGATTGCTAAAGATTCAGAAAAATCTGGAAAAGTTCTGGTAAAGATTAATTAACCTGCTACTGCCTCAATGAAGTCAGCACCGAGTTTTGCTGGATCTGCTAGATAGAACGGAATATTTGGCGTATTTCCAGTCTCAATTTTCACAAAAATCAGTGATACTTCATCACTTTTTTCACGAGATGAAATCAACTTCTTTAACTCATCTGCGGAATCGCATTGAGCGGTCCAGAGACCGAGACCTTTTGCAGCACCAGCAATATCAACAACATTTGCTTGCGAGTACATTCCATCTGCTGAGGCATGCTGGCCATTATCTAAAACAATGACGATTAAGTTTTTGGGTGCATATGCTTTAAGAGTGGGGAGAATGCTAAAGCCCATAAGTAGAGAGCCATCCCCATCAATGACACCTACGCGACCTTTATGCCCAAGAGCTATTCCGAGCCCCACAGGTGTAGTGAGCCCCATCGAATCAAGAAGCGGAAGGTGGGTTTTCTTTCGTGACAGGCTAGCCATTTCGCGGGCTGTTGCTCCGCACGTGATCACCAACGGGTCGCTGGCAAATACTTCATCGAGAACTGCAAGGGCTTCGATTCTCTTCATTTGATTGTCTCCATACCTGGGTGAAGTGATTCAAACATAGTAACTATTGGCCGACGTTGAATTACTGCAAGCTTTGACACAGCAGTTGTTGAAGAACGCCATACCTCTACAGAATCTGAAATTCCAAGATTTTCCACACGAATACCTAACTTCTTCAGTAGGTCCGGGGCTGAGTCAGATATTGAATGAATCATTGCATTGTATTCACCGAGGCCGCCTCGAGTATTAGCAAAGATTGGAAAACCTATGTGATAAGAACTTGCAAATGTTGCGAGCGCAGTAAGCGCGTTTCCGAATCCGTTATCTTGCATAACCATGGCGACTCTTTTTCCTGTGAGCGCTAAACCGCCTGCGATTCCAACGGCTTCTTCTTCGCGGTTAGCCATAACACCAGGAATGCCTTTGGCTTCTAGTGATCGGATAACGGGAGCAGAATGTGAGGAAGGCACATAGATGAAATGTTCGATTTGCCAATCAAGTAATCCATCAACAAGGGCGCTCAAACGTGAATTAGCTTCTTTCATCATTCCCCGAATCAACTGGTTAAGGAGTAAGTAGCGCATGCTACTCCTTGCCTTATGCTTGCGCCATGACAGATTCTGGAAAATACAATGTGTGGTCACAATGGGAAGATCTACAAGTTCCGGATGGCATGGTTGCTCTCAACCCAAAAAACTTTCCCCTAGAGACCAGTGATCTTTCTCAAATATCCTTCTACGTTGCTCCATATATGGGTGGTCGCAAGGTTCTCGAATACACAGCGGCGATGACAAATCTCAAAGTTCTGCAAGTCCCAAATGCCGGCTTCGATGATGCGCTTGAATTTCTCAAGCCAGGAGTAACTCTCTGCAATGCGCGTGGAGTACATGATGCATCCACTGCTGAATTGGCCGTGGCCCTGGCCATTAGTTCACGGCGTGGGTTCTATGACTTTGCCATTGCGCAATCAGAGCAAAGATGGGCCAATAAGAGATACTCCTCTTTTAACGATAGCAAGATTGGCATTATTGGTGCAGGGTCTATTGCGCACACACTTGCTAAGTATTTATCCCCTTATGATGTTGAAATTACCTTCTTCTCGCGATCCGGGCTTGATGGTGCCGTAAAAATCTCTGAGCTAGATACACGCCTTCCAGAATTGGATATCGTATTTCTTGTTCTTCCGCTTAATAACGAATCAAAAAATCTCTTTGATTCAGAGAGATTGAAGAAGATGAAGGATGGCGCCGTGCTAGTCAACGTCGGCAGGGGCCCTATCGTCAATACAGATGCTCTCATTGCCGAACTTAATTCAGGACGTTTATTTGCGGGATTAGATGTCACAGATCCTGAGCCACTTCCAGCCAGTCATCCGCTCTGGAGCGCTAAGAATCTTGTGCTCTCACCGCACGTAGGTGGAAACTCAACTGCATTCGACAGTCGCGCGAAAAAACTTATTTTAAGTCAACTTGATTTGGTGGCTAGTGGTCAAGAACCTGCAAATATTGTTGGTAAGGGCTAATTACTCAATCGTTCAATTTCGCGAATTATTGCGCTGTGATCTAACTCCCCATCGCCGTTTTCTATAAGTTTTGCATACAGCTGCGTAACCAACTCTGTGACGGGCAGATCCGTTCCATCAGATTTAGCAGCGTCAAGAGCAAAGTAAAGATCTTTAAGTAAAAACTTTGACTTTCCGCCGGCCGGAAAATCCATCGCTTCAATTTTTGGACGGCGCAACTGCAGAACTGCTGAATTCGCAAGCCCCCCTGAAAAAATCTCAAGCACTTTGCTTGCATCCAGGCCAGCGCGACGAGCGAGAGTGATTGCCTCACCGATTGCGGCCAAATTAATCGCAACCACAATTTGATTTGCGGCCTTCGTCAATTGTCCTGAGCCCACATCTCCGAGTAAGACCACTGTCTTACCTAATGTAGCAAGAATCGGTTGCAGAAATTCAAAACTAGATTTATCTGCGCCCACCATAATTGAAAGCGTTGCTTGCGCAGCCCCTACTTCGCCACCGCTGAGGGGCGCATCAACAACTATTACACCGTGCTCTTTCATTGATGCTGCGAACTTTGTAATTTCCACTGGTGAAACCGTGCTCATGACAACTAAATAATCACCTGGCTTGAGCGCTTCTTGCAAGCCATTACCAAGGACTTCAATAAGCTGAGGGAGATCGGGCAGAGTAACAAAAACAATGCGTGCATCTATTTCATTGAGATTCGCTGGAGTTGAAATTCCAACCCGTGATGCAGCTTCGCGTGCGGATTCAGAGCGGTTCCAACCTTGTGTTGGATAGCCTGCTCGTGCCAAATTGGCAGCAATAGGTAATCCCATTGCCCCTAAACCGATGACGGCAACTTTTATCTTCTGATTCACAGCAACACCTTGGCGAATTTCTCTTTAAATTGAGGCGTCTCTAACACTTCTCTATTTACAACGAACTGTGGGATTTCTCCACGGCTGATTGAGGCGATTGAACCAAAAGCACTCTTGCCCATTCCAAGTGCTAGCTCATCTGTCCAAGCAAGATTATGAGGTGTAACAATCACATTAGACATCTGCATAAGCGGATTATTCTCAGCTATTGGCTCGACTTCAAATACAT
>WLME01000087.1 GCA_009700365.1 Actinomycetota bacterium
AACAGCAGACGGACTTGCAGCAATCCTTACTGGTGACCTTTCAAACACCGTTTACAAAGCTGTAAAGCAGGAAGCAAACGGAGCTGCTGATCTTGCAATCGCATTGATCAAGGGCACAAAGGTTACAAATGCAACAGGAAAGACAAACGATGGAAAGCGTGATGTTCCATCAGTTCTTCTTGTTCCAGTTGGAATCACAAAGGCTAACGTTAAGGTTGTCATCGCTGATGGCTTCCAGACACGTGCAGCTGTTTGTAAGATTGCAACAGAAGCAGTATGTAAGAAGAACGGTATCTAATTCGTTAGATTCCATAAGCCTTACATAGCTACTTAAAGCTAAATGCTTAAGAATCCGGTCCGAGGGTTACCTCGGACCGGATTCGCATTACTTAGAAGGTAAGAATTTCAATTAGTTTATCGAGAGGCGCTCATGAGCACACCGTTGCTTTCGCTTAAAGGAATCAACAAATCCTTTGGTCCAGTTCACGTCTTGAAAGATGTTAACTTTGATGTGTATCCAGGCCAAGTAACAGCGCTTGTTGGTGACAACGGTGCGGGTAAATCAACTCTTATTAAATGTATTGCAGGTATCTACACACCTGAAAGTGGCGAATTCATCTTCGAAGGAAATAACGTCACCATCGATGGTCCTCGAGCAGCTACAGCGCTCGGAATCGAAATTGTGTATCAGGATCTTGCTCTCTGCGACAACCTCGACATTGTTCACAATATGTTCCTCGGTCGCGAAGAGAAGAAGGGCATAACCCTCAACGAAACTTCAATGGAGTCACTGGCCCGAAAGACCCTTGATGGTCTCAATGTGCGTACTGTGAAATCCATTCGACAAACAGTCTCTTCCCTTTCAGGAGGACAACGTCAAACTGTTGCTATTGCACGCGCAGTCCTCTGGAATTCTAAAGTGGTTGTTCTGGACGAACCAACAGCAGCTCTCGGAGTTGCTCAGACTGAACAAGTGCTTAATTTGGTCCGTCGCCTTGCAGATAAAGGTCTCGCAGTTGTTCTTATCAGCCACAACCTTATTGATATTTTTCAAGTAGCCGACAATATTGCCGCTCTCTATCTCGGCAACATGGCAGCGCAAGTTAAGAAAAATGATGTGACTACAAACCAAGTAATTGAATTAATCACCACAGGTAAATCCGAAGGGGTGACACAGTAATGTCGACTCAATCAACTCTAGAAAAAGAGACCCTTAAGGGAGCAGCTTCAAACTACCTTTCACGTATCAAGGCTGGCGATATTGGATCTCTCCCGGCAGTACTTGGACTTGTTTCACTCATCGCCGTATTTGGTTCGATGTCCGAGTTCTTCATCACCAATCGAAACTTTGCAAACCTTCTCACTCAAGCAGCCCCCGTCATGGTTATCGCTATGGGTCTGGTATTCGTTCTCTTGCTGGGAGAAATTGATCTCTCGGCTGGTTATGCATCGGGTGTGTGCGGAGCCGTTCTTGTTTTACTTGTAACAAACCATGGTTGGAGCTGGTACACAGCGCTTCCAGCAAGTATTGCAATCGGAGCACTGCTCGGAACTCTTATTGGATTCCTTGTTTCCCGAATTGGAATTCCATCCTTCGTTGTTACATTAGCCGCCTTTCTCGCTTTTCAAGGAGTTCTCCTTCTTCTGGCCGGTGAAGGCGGGACAATTCCAATTGCAGATAAGACAATCCTTGCCGTTGAAAATAGCAACCTCACCCCGGCGCAGGGTTGGATTCTCTGGGCGATCACTTCTGCGGTCTATGTCTTTAGCGGACTCAATCGCATTAATTTACGTCGTCGCGCAGGTCTTGTTGTAGAGCTAACACAGCTCTGGGCAATGAAGACTGCGGCACTTCTGATTATCACTGGTGGGGCCGTCTACACCCTTAACCAAGAACGCGGTTTATCGGCAACAAATAGTACAAAGGGTGTTCCATTTGTTGCACCATTGATTCTGGTGATTTTAATTGCCGGAACATTTATCCTCTCGAAGACTGCATTTGGCCGACACATCTACGCCGTTGGAGGAAATGCAGAAGCGGCACGACGCGCTGGTATCAATGTAAAGCGAGTACGAACGATTGCATTCGTACTCTGTTCATCACTTGCAGCAGTCGCCGGAATGCTCTTTGCATCCCGCATGAACTCAATTTCGCCATCTACGGGTGGATCATCAACGCTGCTCTACGCAGTTGGTGCAGCAGTTATCGGAGGCGTTTCACTCTTTGGCGGTAAAGGCCGAATGCGCGATGCAATTCTTGGCGGTCTTGTTGTTGCAGTCATCGATAACGGTATGGGTCTTCTCGGTTATGGTGCAGGAATTCAATTCCTGGTCACAGGAGCAGTTCTACTCGTTTCCGCAGGCGTGGATGCAGTTTCACGTCGCGGAGCGCTAACAAACTAAGGCCAAAAACTAAGTCTAAAAAAGCTAGTAAGGCGCACGGATTTGTTGCAAGAGGCAAAGGCGCGTAGCCTTCGCCTCTAGCAACTCCAGCGGGAGTGGTGAAATGGCAGACACGCAAGTCTTAGGAACTTGTGCTTCGGCGTGCGGGTTCAAGTCCCGCCTCCCGCACCAGAATTTTGAGTTTAAATAAGTCCATGGCAAAACAATCTGCAGCCAAGATAAAGAAACTTCGGGGCGAAGCTATGCGCGCTGCCGCCGAACGTAAGGCAGCAAGATCAGCGTCAAGGTCTCCTGAAAATCGCGGAGATGCTGACCTTGATGCGTATTCAGAAGTCGATGCTCCTTGGCGCGAACTTGGATTGGCAGCTCCCGCACGAAGAGCGCTCATCGACGAGGGTTATTACAAATTGAGTGATTTGCGTAAAACATCACTCGATGCGATTAAGGATCTTCACGGTATGGGACCGAATGCAATTCGCATTATTACGAGCGCAATGAAGAAGGCTGACCTCTCTTTCAGAAAGTAATCTCATGAAAATCGACTTCTGCAAAGAGGTTGCAAAGGAGAAACGCTCTCGATTTCTCATTCTTTTTTACTTCAGTTAATATTTCGCACGTTCACGAGTTCTACGTATTAGCCCCGGCTTAGTAGACGGCAACCCTCCACCGCGGTGGGGTGCTCCGGGTGACGAACAGGTCATTTACTGACAAGCGCGAAAATGATTGAACAATCACATCTCGCAATTTCAGTATCGACATCTACTGCGATGGAGAAAGAAATGTCAAACAATTGGTCATTTGAAACTCTGCAAATTCATGCAGGGCAAACAGCAGATCCGACAACTGGTGCGCGCGCACTTCCGTTGTATCAGACAACTGCATACGAGTTCCGCGATACAACACACGCGGCAAACCTATTCGGTCTTGCAGAGCTCGGAAATATTTACACGCGCATCATGAATCCAACTCAGGATGCAGTTGAACAACGTCTTGCAGCTCTCGAAGGTGGAGTCGCTGCACTTCTTCTTGCATCGGGGTCTGCAGCGACAACATTTGCAATTCTCAATGTCGCTGAAGCAGGCGATCACATTGTGTCTAGCCCAAGTTTGTACGGCGGCACATACAACCTGTTCCACTACACACTTCCAAAATTTGGTGTTGAGGTTACATTTGTTGAAGATCCAAGTGATCCTGAATCATGGAAGAAGGCTGTGAAGCCAAATACAAAGGCTTTCTTCGGAGAAACTATCGCTAACCCAAAGAATGAAATTCTTGATATTAAGGCAGTCGCCGATGTCGCTCATTCAGTTGGTGTCCCTCTGATTGTCGACAACACAGTTGCGACCCCATATCTGATCAAGCCAATTGATTTCGGCGCAGATGTAGTTGTTCACTCTGCAACCAAGTTCCTTTCAGGACATGGAAACGCAGTTGTCGGAGCAATCATTGATGCAGGAAAGTTTGACTTTGCTCAGCACCAAGATCGCTACCCAGGTTTCAATAAGCCAGACCCTAGCTACCACGGCCTTGTCTTTTCACAGGCTCTCGGCGTTGGGTCTGCATTTGGTGCCAACCTTTCCTACATCTTCAAAATTCGTTTGCAACTGCTTCGAGATGTGGGAGCTGCAGTTTCACCATTTAATGCATGGTTACTTGCGCAAGGATTGGAAACTCTTTCACTTCGTATCGAGCGCCATATTGAAAATGCAAAGGCTGTTGCGACATGGCTTGAAGCTCACCCTGATGTTGAGAAAGTGAATTACGCTGCACTGAAATCATCCCCATGGAATGCACTTGCTACCAAGTACGCTCCAAAGGGACCAGGCGCTGTACTTTCATTTGAACTCAAGGGTGGCGTTGAAGCAGGAAAGAAGTTCGTAGAATCTCTTGAACTCTTCAGCCATGTAGCCAATATTGGTGATGTTCGTTCCCTGGTTATTCACCCAGCAACAACGACTCACTCTCAGCTTTCTCCAGAAGAACAGCTTGAGGCTGGAGTTACTCCAGGGCTTGTGCGCTTGAGCCTTGGACTTGAGAACATTAATGACATCAAGGCAGACCTTGATGCAGGCTTTACAGCAGCTCGGAGTTAAATTTTATTGAGCTAATTTATAAAGCTGTAGACCAATAAAAGGCCGCCACATGTGATGACAATTGCTGTGGCTGCTTTTGTCTGCAGCCATTTCTTGCCTGATTCAGTGAATGTGCTTGCAAGCAGTACTGCACCAGGAAAGATGAGAATCAAGCTATGTGCAAGCACGGAGCTCTTACCAGTCTGGTAACGAAGATTGATGAGGCCCACTGCAAGAAGAAGGTAGCCGCCCATGCGGAAATTGTTGATTCGCTGCATATTCATAGTGCGATAGTAAAGCAGAAGGGCGCCGGTTTCCCGACGCCCTTCCCTAATTAAAGTAGTTAATTAGTGATCTGCTGGCATACCTTCTGCGTGTGACTTCATGCGTGCGATCTTCAAAATTGTAAGACCGAATACGCACTTCGCGAGAATGTCTGCGATTGTGTAACCAACCTGTACACCTACGAATGATGATG
>WLME01000088.1 GCA_009700365.1 Actinomycetota bacterium
AGGTGCTGTCACCGGCGAGAAAGAGACGACAGAGCTAATCGGCCGAATTGAAAATGAATCAAAACGAATGGGTTCATTGGTTGAAGATCTCCTACTTCTTGCCCGCCTAGATCAAGCTCGTGAAATGGATTCCAAACCAGTTGATATCAATAAAGTTGTCGAAGACGCTGTGATTTCAGCTCGCGCTGCAGGTCCGGAACATCCTTTGACGCTCAACGCAGAAGATGAGGAAATTTTCACATTGGGTGATGAGGTGCGTATTCATCAAGTGGTCGCAAATCTTCTTGCTAATGCTCGCGCTCACACACCTTCGGGAACTCCGATTTCAGTTTCAGTTCGCAGATCAGAGGCTGGGATCGAAGTTGTTGTTGCAGATAAAGGTCCTGGTTTATCTCCCGAGGATCAGAAGCGAATCTTTGAACGTTTCTATCGAGCAGATGCTTCTCGTGTGCGAACAGGTGCAGATGGCAGCGGCCTTGGTTTATCTATTGTGGATGCAGTCATGCGCGCTCACGAAGGTAGCGTTTCGGTTCAATCTACGCCAGGTGAAGGCGCAACTTTTACTCTCTTATTCCCCAGCAGATCCGAGTGATTCCATCGCACGTAATGTGGCGATGCGTTCTTCAATCGGTGGGTGAGTACTAAAAAGCTTAGAGACAGTTTTTCCATCGAGTGGTGACTCAATCCAGATATGCGCCACGGCATTTGATTTCTGACGAACCACCGTTGTATCCGAAGCTAGGACTTCTAGAGCCTTACGAAGCCCTGCAGGATTTCTGGTGTATGAAACAGCTGTGGCATCAGCAAGGGCTTCTCGTTTGCGAGAGATTGCAGACTTCAAAAGCATTGCAGCAAGCGGTGCCAAAATTAAAACAACAAGTGAGAGAACAAGTGCAAGCGGGTTGCCAGCACTGTTGCGATCTCGATCTCTACCGCCACCAAACCACATCATGCGAGTGAGGAAATCGCTAAGGATTGCGATTGCACCAGCTGTTGTTGCAGCGACAGCAGATACCAACGTGTCGCGGTTAGCCACATGTGACATCTCGTGTGCAATAACCCCTTGAAGTTCATCTCGGTCCATGACTTCAAGGATGCGAGTCGTGAATGCAATGAGCGCATGATCTGGGTTTCGGCCAGTTGCAAATGCATTTGGGGCGCTATCTTCGACGATGGCAACCTTAGGCATCGGTAATCCACTTGCGATGACAACTTCTTCTATGACATTAAAGAGTTCGGGTGCATCTTCTCGCTGAATTAATTTTGCACCGGTCATCGTTAGAACCAATTTATCTGAGCCGTAATAAGAACCCCATACGCCGATAAGGGCGAAGCCGACTGCTAATGGGACCATTGTCGATGCGGTACCAACTCCAAAATATGTGAGCGCTGCATACGCAACCAGCCAGGTGAGTACACCCATGGAAGCTAAGAGAAAATAAGTCTTACCTTTGTTGGCAGATTGCAGCGCCCGGAAGTTGTTTTCAGCCATGTAAAGAGTTAGAACTTAACGTTAGGAACGTTGCGATCTGAAGCGTTTTCTACTTCATAGAATTCGCGAGCGCTAACCTTGGCAAGTCCCGCAAAGAAGCTTGTAGGAATCGTTTTGACTGCAGTATTAAGTGAGCGAACATTGTCGTTATAAAATTGACGCGCAAAGGAAACTTTATTCTCTGTTGTCGAAAGTTCTTCTTGCAGAGATAGAAAGTTTGCAGATGCTTTGAGATCTGGGTACGCCTCGGCGACAGCAAGTAACCCACGAAGAGCGTTGGTAAGTGCGCCGTCAGCAGCTGCTACATCTGCAACGCTTGAAGCGCTTGTCGCCTTTGCTCGGGCAGCTACGACAGCATCAAAGGTTCCTTGTTCGTGCTTTGCATAACCTTTAACGGTTTCAACAAGATTTGGAATTAAATCTGCACGGCGCTTGAGCTGAACTTCAATCTGCGCGAAGGCTTCATCGACTGTGATATTGAGTCGGACAAGGCGGTTGTATTGAGCTACAACAAAGATGACAAGAAGGGCGAGAGCGCCAATTACGATAATTTCCATACTTATTTCAACCCCTTAAGTCCGGTTGGTATTCCCCCAGATAGAAATTATCTAGGAGTTATTTGATTTTACTCTGGTGGAAATTCATAAAGGAGCGGCTTGGGGTAGGCCCACGCTGCCCTTGGTAACGCGATGCGTAGATTGCTGAGCCGTAAGGATGTTCAGCAGGGGAAGAAAGTTTGATCAGGCAGAGCTGTCCAATCTTCATTCCTGGAAATAACTTGACGGGAAGATTTGCCACATTTGAAAGCTCGAGTGTGATGTGGCCTGAAAATCCTGGATCGATAAATCCTGCTGTTGAGTGAGTAAGAAGTCCAAGTCGACCAAGTGAAGATTTGCCCTCAAGGCGTCCTGCGATGTCGTCGGGGAGTGTGATCACTTCATATGTGCTTGCAAGTACAAACTCGCCTGGGTGCAAGATAAACGCTTCGCCATCTTCGGCGATAACTTCGCGAGTGAGCTCAGGTTGTTCGATTGATGGATCGATTACTGAGTACTTATGGTTTTCAAAAACGCGGAAAAATTTGTCGAGGCGGACATCCACAGATGAAGGCTGAATCATCGCTTCTTCGAATGGGTCGACAGCTACACGGCCAGATTTGATTTCGGAGCGGATATCGCGGTCACTGAGAAGCACGCGGTGAGCCTACCTTTCTTGAAAGGAAAAAAGGTCCTTGGCACGCTTGCGTAAGTTACTGGTGAGTAGCACCATTACGCCATGAGCCATTACAACGCCAACCTCCGCGATATCGAATTCTGCCTCTTTGATCTTTTGGGCCGCGAAAAGGTTCTGGGGACTTCTATCTACTCAGAACTCGACCGTGAAACAGCTATGGGCATGTTGGAGGAGATGAAACGTCTTACTGAAAATGACTTAGCTGCATCTTTTGTTGAAGGCGATCGCATTGGTACTGATTTCAATAAAGCAACGGGCGATATCAAACTTCCAGAAAGTTTTAAGAAATCCTATAAGGCGTATGTCGACGGCGAATGGTGGCGCCTTGATGCTCCCGTTGAGTTAGGTGGAACCAAAGTTCCAGCATCGATCCGCTGGGCAATTGCTGAAATGGTTCTTGGTTCTAATCCATCAATTCATATTTATGCATCTGGGTATGCATTTGCACATGTCGCGTTCATGCTTGGCACAGATGTACAAAAGACAATGGCTAAGCACATGGTTGATCGCCATTGGGGAGCGACGATGCAATTAACAGAACCTGATGCAGGTTCAGATGTTGGTGCAGGTCGAAGCAAGGCGGTTCAGCAAGCTGACGGTACATGGCATATAACAGGAACAAAAAGATTTATTACTTCAGGAGATGCAGATCTCTATGAAAACATTATGCACTTTGTACTTGCTCGTCGTGAAGGTGGTGGTCCAGGAACCAAGGGTCTCTCACTCTTCTTAATTCCAAAGTTTATGTTTGACCTAGAAACCGGCGAGCTTGGAAAACGAAACGGTGTTTACGTGACAAACGTTGAACACAAGATGGGCCTCAACGTTTCTGCAACATGCGAAATGAATCTTGGAGAGAAAGAGCCAGCAGTTGGATACCTACTTGGAGATGTTCACGAAGGTATTGCGCAGATGTTTAAAGTTATTGAATTTGCGCGCATGATGGTCGGTACCAAAGCAATCGCCACACTATCTGCTGGATATCAGCAAGCTCTTGCCTATGCGAAAACCCGTGTACAAGGCGGCGATATGAAGGTTATGAATGACAAGGCCAGCCCGCGAGTCACGATTATTAAGCATCCAGATGTGCGTCGTTCGCTGATGGTCCAGAAGGCTTACTCCGAAGGAATGCGCGCGCTTGTTCTCTACACTGCATCGATTCAAGATGAGATTGAACTTGCTCGCGCATCAGGTGATGCTGAAAAAACTGAAACGATGGAGAAGCTCAACGATTTGCTTCTTCCTGTTGTTAAAGGTTTCGGATCTGAAAAATCTTGGACACTTCTTGGGACTGAATCACTGCAAACATTTGGAGGTTCAGGATTCACACAAGATTGGCCACTTGAACAATATGTACGAGATGCAAAGATCGACACCTTGTATGAAGGAACTACAGCTATTCAAGGTCTTGATTTCTTCTTCCGTAAAGTTGTAAAAGATGGCGGTCGCTCACTTGGCCTACTCGGAAAAGAGATTCAAACTTTTGCTGAAGCTGGTGGTTCACATGCTGAAGAGAAGCAAGCACTTCTCAAGGCGCTCGGCGATCTCAATGGCATTATCGGTGTGCTCGTTGGACATGCAATGGCATCGCAAGAGAAGCCAGATGAGATTTACAAAGTCGGCCTCAGCACTTCACGTGCATTGATGGCTGTTGGAGATGTAATTATCACGTGGCTACTTCTACGCCAAGCAGATATTGCAGCCGAAAAGTTAGCTGCAGGTGCTGGAAAAGATAGTGATTTCTATACAGGAAAGATTGCATCCGCAAAGTTCTTTGTATCGACAGTTCTGCCTCACATCACTGCAGATCGCAAGATTGTTGAAGCAACTGATTCATCAATCATGGAGCTCCCAGAGTCCGCTTTCTAATTAACTAAGTTAGACTCCGCAGGTGCTCAACAAACACCGCGGAGAATTTCTTCTTATCTTGGGGGCTTTCTTCTTCTCTCTTTCTGGAATTGTTGTCACTGTTGTGATGAAGCACCTTCCAGCGCTGCGGCTGGCTGAAGTTCGTTCAGTATCAGCGGTAGTCATTCTGGGTACATATGTTCTGCTTACTCGCCCCGAAGTCATCAAGGTCAAGAAGTCTGAAATCCCTCGCCTTGCCCTGTACGTAGTAGTGGGCTTTGCTTTCGTGAACTTTGGCTACCTGTACGGCATACAACGCGGGGTGCCATTGGGTCTCGTTCTCA
>WLME01000089.1 GCA_009700365.1 Actinomycetota bacterium
ACTCAGATATCAATTAACGACAGATATCAATCACAGAATTATCCTAATAAGGCCCCATTGGTACTCAAGAATTGGTAAATCTCATAACTTACGAACTGCCCACATGATTGCAAGGCCTGCAATTAAAACAATAAAAAGTTGGCCGATGAATTTCACTTAAGCCTCCACGATGATTTGTTGTGAGGCAGCCACGCCTTCAACCATTAACTCTGCATCAATCGGAGTATTTCGCTTCACAATTGCCAAAGCAATTGGCCCTAATTCATGATGTCGAGCCACAGTGCCCAAGAAACCAACTTGGACTTCGCCATTCATCACAGGCGTTCCGGTTGGAGGCATTACAACTGCATGTCCATCGAGGTGCAACATCACTAATCGACGAGGTGGCTTACCTAAGTTATAAATCTTTGCAACTGTCTCTTGTCCGCGGTAGCAACCTTTATTCATATGCACGGCGCCGTTTAATACTCCGAGCTCGTTTGGAATCGTCTTAAAGTCGGTATCGATTCCATGCCGTGGTCGCCCTGCAGCCACTCGTTCGGCATCAAGTGCCCAAGTTCCAACTTGTGTGGCAGTGGAGTTAAAGGCAATTTTCATCTCTTCAAGTTCGTTGCGTGGAACCAATGCAAATGGACCACCGATTTCATTTGCAACACCCGGTGCGCGCATGACTGCGAATTCTGAAGTTGCATCACGCACTTCAACTTTTAACATAAAACGCATCTTATTGAGGTACGTTGTGAGCCCCTCAGTAAAACTTGAATCAATAACAAGGTATGAACAAATCCCATCATCGACTACATTAAATTGATATTCGACATGTCCTTGTGGATCCAGGATCATCGCAGATGTCCATGCGCCGGCAGCAAAATCAAGTAAATGTTGAGTAGTTAAATCATGTAACCACTTCAGTCGATCATCGCCTGAAATCGCAATTACTGCCAGATGAGATAAATCAGCCCACCCTTTTCCTTCGGCGAGCGCACGTTGTTCTTTATTCGGTTCGCCGAAATGCCAGATAGCGCCCTTATCGGGGCCTTCCTCAACAAATACGGCTGTCATGCTCGCAAGTCTACGAGCGTCAGGAGATAACTGCTATTTAACGCATGCCGCGCATGTGCCATAAACGGCAAAGTGCGTGACATCTGTCTTAAAGCCATAGTCATCAGAAAGATTCTGAACGAAATTTGCTGCGACGTCGATAGGCGCATCCCCTACAGATCCACATGTTCCGCAGACTAGATGTAAGTGAGTGAGCTCTTCAGCTGCGTGATATGTCGCCCCACCATGGCCAAGGTGTGTGTGCTGGACAAGGCCAACGTTTTCGAGAGTTTCAAGGTTGCGATAGACAGTAGAGAGGTTGATACCAGGATGTGTCTGGCGCACCTTCTCGGCAACTTCTTCAGGTGTTGCATGGCCCAATGCGCGAACAGCAGAGAGAACAAGTTCGCGCTGTGGTGTCAGACGTAAGCCTTTTTGATGCAGTTCGTGTTTTTCAGCCATGCCTAAAGTCTACTTTCCCTAGCTTCTTATTGATAAATCAAATATGAATAACAAGGTCGGTAGGAGTTCCTTGCGCTGCAACGACCTTCTGCTCGACGCGAGCACCCGGTGCCTGAACTACAAGAGTCCAGGAACCAGGGGCTGCGAAGAAACGGAACTGACCTTCAAGATTGGTCGGAACCTCCGCGGTGAATTCACCCGATGCATCAAGTAATCGCACATGTCCATTAGTAACCGCTGCGCCATTTGGCACTGAATCAGAACTCCCGTCCCGGAGAATTTGTCCCTGAATAACGGTCTGCTTTGATAGATCTATGCCATCGAGTGATGGACCACCTGGTGTTGCACCGCAAGTACGCATCAGCTATTACGCGCCAACTGCAACTGGAACTCCGACGAGTGAACCGTATTCAGTCCATGAACCGTCGTAATTCTTTACATTATTGACACCAAGTAGTTCGTGAAGAACGAACCATGAGAAAGCTGAGCGCTCTCCGATACGGCAGTACGCAATAGTGTCCTTTGCAAGATCAACGCCAGCGCTCTGATAAATATCTTTCAACTCAGCATCAGATTTAAATGTTCCATCTTCATTTGCAGCCTTTGACCAAGGAATATTCTTCGCTGTTGGAATATGTCCCTTAATCTGTCCGCCTTCTTGTGGAAGGTGCGCTGGTGCAGCGAGTTCGCCTGAGAACTCTGCAGGAGAGCGAACATCCACAATGTTCTTTGTCCCAATAGCGGCGATGACTTCATCACGGTATGCGCGAATTGAATTATCGCGATCCTTTGCGACGTAATGCGCAAGTGTGCGAGTAGGAACTTCGGTAACAAATGGACGTGCATCGAGTTCCCAGCGCTTGCGTCCACCATCGAGAAGGCGAACATCGGCATGGCCATAGACCTTGAAGTACCAGAAAGCATAAGTAGCGAACCAGTTGTTATTGCCTCCATAGAGAATAACTGTTGAATCGTTTGAAATTCCGCTCTTTGAAAGGAGAGCTTCGAACTTCTCCTTTGAAATGAGATCGCGAATTAACCCATCCTGTAGGTCTTCGCGCCAATGGAATGTAATTGCATTTTCGATATGTCCCTGAGCGTACAAAGTTGTATCTTCGTCAACCTCGACGATTACAACCTTCGGGTTATCGATATTTTGAGCTACCCAATCAGCGGTAACTAGCGATGTTTCACGTGACATTTATTTTCTCCTTGTAGTAGTTCGAACGAGTAATAGGTACATCTCACATCCCAAACAATAATTAAATGCAGCGTTTAGAAAAGCTGCACCTAATGCAAATGCAGTGGCCACAGAGAAAATCAACGATCGATCAGCTAGTGCGCCAAAAATTCCCACAAGTGCGAAAAGAAGACCAACTGCTTGCGCAAACTTTGGCGGGCGCACATCTTCTGTTGGCGCTTCTTTCTTTAAACGTGGCTTTACTAAGTTCTTAAAGATCAATCCATAAGGCGTGAATTGAGGCCCACGAGTTGCACCGATTAAAAAGACAAGTCCTTGCGCAATAAGCACCCAAACATTATGAGTTACGAGTGCTGTCGCAAGAACAATTGCGGTGATGGTTGCTGAAAATCGTGGACCGCGTGCATCAATGTAAATCTTCTGCACTTCTGGTTTATCGAGGACTTCGGACATGTGTGAAGCGTAGAGATTTCAAATCAGATAAGCGAGTTGCGAGTAATTCGCACAAGTTAATTAATTGCAGCCAGCGCAGCCAATACTTGCTCACGTTTCGGGGTTCCTGCAGCGCGGCCAACTTCGATTCCGTCCTTATTAATAAATAAGGTTGTTGGAGTCGATCTAATATCTAGAGTTCGCACCAGTTCTAGATGAGATTCGGCATCGATATGGATGTGCTTAACATCTTCCATAGGGATAACCATTTGTGAGAGCAGAGCATGAGTTGCTCGACATGGAGTACAGAATGCTGATGAGAATTGCACCATGGTGGCTCGAGAGCCAAGCTCTTCGCCTAGAACCGCAGCGCTCAATCGATGGCCAGGAATCGCTTTATTCGAGCGAATTGCGCCCCGAGTGCCCTTCCACCAGAAGCCATATGCCGATGCAAGGACCAGCACAACTGCGAGTGGAAGATAGGTTTTCACAAGAGTATTCTCACACAATGGCCAAGGTGTTGTTACTGACAAATTCTCAAGGAGCAAGCGCTGAAGTTCTGCCTGCCCTTGGATTGTTGCAACACGTTTGCAAAGTAGCTCCCCTTGAAGCATCAGTTCTTGTTGATACGCCAGTTATGGATGTGGTTTTCATTGATGCTCGCCGAGATTTTCCAACTGCAAAATCATTGACTCGACTTCTTGCAACCACCGGAGTAGGTGCGCCAATCATTGCAATTACCACTGAAGGTGGCCTCTCTGCATTTACTGCAGATTGGGGTTTTAATGATGTCATTTTAGATACTGCAGGTCCTGCCGAGGTCGATGCTCGCATCCGTATCGCAATCGGCGCCCATGTCGCACACATTGAGTCGCAAGATCCAACATCTTCAGAAATTCGCCAAGGCGATGTAGTTATTGACGAACATACATATACAGCAAAGATTAAAGGGACTTCACTCGATCTCACATTTAAAGAGTTTGAATTATTAAAGTATCTTGCTCAGCACCCAGGTCGCGTGTTTACTAGAGCGCAGCTACTTCAAGAGATCTGGGGCTATGACTACTTCGGTGGTACCCGCACAGTTGATGTACATATTCGTCGCCTTCGATCCAAACTTGGCCCCGAATTTGAATCAATCATCGGCACAGTTCGAAATGTCGGTTATCGCTTTACAGTCCAAAACGGTGGCAAGGAAACTTCAATTTCTGAACTCGTCTGACCCATGCGACATATCCTTAAGCTCTACCGATCCTTAGAATCACCCATTGAACATATTCATGGCAATCACGAGTTTGTAACCTTCGACCCACAGCTGCACAGCCAAACATGGCTTGAACTCAACAACCGCATCTTCGCCTCACACCCTGATCAAGGAAATTGGGTGATGGCAGATCTTGAAAACCGAATGCATGAAACATGGTTTGACCCCGCAGGATTTTTTCTCTATAGCCACAATGGAAAGATTGCAGGGTTTTGCTGGACGAAAATTCATCAAGACTTTGTAAATCAAGACCCCATCGGTGAGCTCTACGTCATTGGTGTCGACCCCAATGAATCAAGCAGAGGCATTGGCAAGGCAGTCTGTACAGAAGGTTTGATTTACCTCAGGGAAAAAGGCATTAAGCAAGCAATGTTGTACGTAGATGAAGATAATGAAGCTGGAAAGGGACTATATCAATCGCTCGGTTTTAATTAATTAGAAATTAACTCTGCGCACATCGCACGGAATGCCACGGTATGGCCATCAACATCAGCCTCGG
>WLME01000009.1 GCA_009700365.1 Actinomycetota bacterium
ACTCTTCATTAAGTTGATTAAATGCGGCGACAGGGAAGAAGACTTCTCCGCGAACTTCGATTAAGGAAGGAATTTTCTTGCCCTGCAATGTGTGCGGCAAGCCTTTAATCGTTTTGACGTTGAGTGTGACATCTTCTCCGGTGACACCATTTCCACGGGTAAGCGCGCGGGTCAGCTGGCCATTTTCGTACAATAAATTGATTGCAAGCCCATCAACTTTGAGTTCGCAGAGATAGTCAGGACTATTGGATTCCTTTTCGACTCGTTCAAACCATGCTGCTAGTTCGTCTGTGTCAAAGACATTGTCGAGGCTCATCATCTTCTCGATGTGATCGTGTTGTGAGAAAGATGTTGCAAACCCACCGCCAACTCCGAGTGATGGAGAATCCGGTTCGAGCAATTCAGGATGCTTTGCCTCAATAGCCAGAAGTTCTTTTAAGAGTTTATCGAAAGCAGCATCCGAGATTGTCGGTGCGTCGAGAACATAATATTTAAATTGGTGATCTCTAATTTCCTGCGTAAGTTCGGAGATCCGATGGCGCGCTTCGTTACTCATGTTGTCTCGCAGATTGTCGCTGACCCAACAACTCGATCGTTATCGTAGATAACCATTGCTTGTCCTGTTGCAAGACCTAAAAGGGGCTGATCAAGTTCGGCAACCAATTGGTCGCCGTCTAAGTAGTAAGTGCAATCAAGGGCGGCACCATGTGCGCGTACTTGAACATAACCACGAAGAGGAGCAGCACCGATTTCAGGGCCACAGAAAATAGGTCTTTCTCCACGCATTGAAGTCACAGCTAAATCTTCGCGCGAACCTACGACAACCGTGTTTGAAACAGGCTCAATCTTGAGAACGAAACGAGGAGATCCATCAACGGTGGGAACGGTAAGTCCCAACCCTTTGCGCTGGCCAATTGTGTAGGTATAGGCACCTTTATGTTCGCCCAATTTATTTCCATCTTGGTCAACAATGGGACCAACTTCGCTTCCCATTCGATCGCGCAACCATCCGGCGTTGTCACCTGATGGAACAAAACAAATATCGTGGCTATCTGGCTTTTGTGCCACAGCAAGACCACGAACTTCTGCCTCTTTTCGAATATCAACCTTTTCAGTATCGCCTAACGGAAATATCGCGCCATTAATTTGTTCGCGGTTGAGAACAGCAAGAACATAGGACTGGTCTTTAAGCGGATCAACTGCGCGATGGAGTGTTCGACCATCTTCAGTTTCTTCTGTTCGCGCATAGTGCCCTGTAACCACCCCATCGAATCCCATCGCCTTTGCACGATCGAGGACGGCTGCAAATTTAATCTTTTCGTTGCAGCGCAAACATGGGTTCGGTGTTCGCCCCGCCTTGTACTCGCTCATAAAGTTTTCGACTACACCTTCATGAAATTCATCGGCCATATCCCAGATATAAAACGGAATACCAATAACGTCTGCGGCTCGTCGCGCATCATGTGAATCTTCAATTGTGCAGCAACCTCGAGCCCCGCTGCGATATTTCTGTGGATTGGATGAAAGTGCCAAGTGCACTCCAATTACTTCATGTCCTGCTTCAACTGCGCGCGCTGCTGCAACTGCTGAATCAACGCCACCGCTCATGGCTGCAATAATTTTCATTTCTTACCCACTGAGTGCGCCGCTAAGCCTCGCGTGATGACATCAGGTAGAACCGACAGTGCGTAATCGACATCCGCTTGGGTATTAGTTGAGCCGAAGGAGAAACGAAGCGACGATTGAGATACGACATCGGTAAGGCCCATCGCCATTAATACGTGGCTTGGACGATGTACACCTGCAGTACATGCAGCGCCAGTCGAACATGAAACTTTCTGCGAATCCATCAGCAGTAATAGCGAATCGCTCTGAGTGCCGGGAAATGTGATGTTAGAGATTCCGGGAAGTCGATCTGCACCTTTGCCATTAATGACTGCATCAGGACGAGCGTGAAGAACGCCAGATTCAAAGGAATCTCGCAGAGCCGCTACTTTTCTTGCGTCGTACAACTTCGCCTCGACAGCTGCGGCAAATGCCACGATAGATGGCGCGTTCAAAGTGCCGCTTCGAATATCGCGCTCTTGTCCTCCACCATGAAGTAGAGCTGGAATTTCAACCGCGCGACGTAAGACAAGTGCGCCGATTCCAAGTGGTCCACCAACTTTATGCGCGCTGATGGTCATGGCAAATAAACCTAATTCCTTAAAGGAGAGAGGTACCTTCGTAAAGCTTTGGACTGCATCGCAGTGAACAGGAATATCACCTGCAATTTTTACTACATCAGCAATTGGTTGGAGTACTCCGGTCTCGTTATTGCTATGCATCACTGAAATAAGTGCGATTTCTGATGCACGTTCGGCAACTACGCTCCTTAAGAAATCTAAATCAATAACTCCTGACGAATCGACAGGAATTTCAATGAGTTCAGCGCCTTCGTGTTCGACCAACCAATGAGCTGGATCAAGAACTGCATGGTGTTCAATCTGTGAAACCAGAATAACTTTCTTCTCCGAGTTCCAAAAAAGACCTTTAATCGCGGCATTATCTGCTTCAGTACCCGATCCGGTAAAGATTATTTCGCTGGCGAGTGAGTCGACAGCCTTTGCAATTTTTTCACGAGCATCTTCAACATCTTTCCGAGTCGATCGGCCTTCAGCATGAAGCGATGAAGGATTTCCTAACTTGCGCAGGGATGTATTCATCGCCTCGATGGCAATATCGAACATCGGCGTAGTTGCCGCATGGTCGAGGTAGACGCTCATTGGAGCAGTCTAGTTCGTGCGGGCAGCGATACCTTCAGTGGCCTTCGGTAGCACGTTAAAGAGGTCGCCGACTACGCCGAAATCGGCAATATCAAAGAGTGGCGCTTCGGGATCTTTATTGACCACAACGATTGTCTTTGAGGTCTGCATTCCTGCACGATGTTGAATCGCACCGGAGATTCCACACGCAACATAGAGCTGCGGGCTGACTGTTTTTCCAGTTTGGCCAACCTGATGTGAATGTGGGTACCAACCTGCATCAGTTGCGGCGCGTGATGCACCGACTGCTGCGCCAAGTGAATCTGCAAATGCTTCTACTGGAGCGAAATTTCCATCAGTGCCGCGTCCACCTGAGACAACAATATTTGCTTCAGTGAGTTCGGGACGTCCACCTTTAACGGGAGGTTGCGAAGAGGAAACAATTGCCTTCTTTGCATTAGCGCTAATTGTTGCTGTTGCATTTTCAATTGCGGGAGTTGATGCTGAAAAATCAGCTTCGATGCTATTTGGTCTAACGGTGATCACTGAAGCTCCGTGGGAAACTTTTGAATGTACGGTCGTTGATCCACCGAATACCAATTGCGTTGCGGTGCCATCGGCTGCAACATCAACGGCATCTGTAATGATTCCGGAATCAGTCAATACCGCCACTCGAGCAGCAACCTCTTTACCGAAGGCATGGGATGCAATCAAGAGGGCGGTTGGCGATTTTTCTTTAACAAGATTGGCAAGTGCATCGGCTGATGCTGCAACACCATGTGAGGCAAAATCATCAGATTCGATAATTAAGAGTTGTGCGATTGGACCTTGATTGACACTTGCAGCTAAAGCTGCTCCTTTGCCTGTACCAGCAAGCACTACTGCAGTTACAGCGCCAATACGCGCTCCGGCCGTTGCAAGTTCAGCAGTTGTCTTTGTGGACTTTTCTCCAGAAAAATCTGCCAGGATAAAGACGCTGCTCATATCAACTTCTTCTCTGCTAGAAAGTTCACAAGCGCTTCTCCGCCATTGCCTTCATCTGAAACTTTTATTCCTGCAGCGCGCGCAGGTCGCGGTGTTGCATCGTTGACTTGCGACCACGCACTTTGTGCAGATACGCCAACCGTCGCTAAATCTCTCTGATCAATAGTTTTCTTTTTGGCAGCCATAATTCCTTTAAATGACGGATAGCGCGGTTCATTTATTTTTTCGACAACGCTCACAATTGCTGGAAAGTCAGCGGAAATTTCGTCAACGCCTGCTTCAGTGACGCGAGTAATCGAAACTTTTCCTGCTGGATCTGCGGTGACCTTCGATGCAAAAGTGAGTTGCGCCCAGCCAAGGCGAGCGCTGATCATCGCTGGTACAACGCTCATACGAGCATCCGTGGATTCAGTTCCGCAAATAACGAGGTCGTATGCACCATCGGCAATTACCTTTGCAAGAACAGCAGATGTTGCGAGCGCATCAGATCCAGCGAGCGCGCTATCGGTAATGAGAATTGCATCATTGGCCCCCATTGACAGCGCCTTACGAACTGCTTCAGTCGCGCGATCTGGACCCATTGAGATTACGGTGACTGAATGTGGGCCACCGTCTTCATTGCCTCCATGTGCTTCGGCGATGCGAAGCGCTTCTTCAACGGCGTATTCATCAAGGTCGTTCAGAACCGCATCAACATTTTCGCGATCGAGCACTCCATTGACCATCTTTTTCTCAGCCCATGAATCGGGAACTTGCTTTACACAGACAGCAATCTTCATGGCTTGTATGTTACTGACGAGTAGCGCTTTTGGGAAGCATCTCAGAATCTTCTCAACTCTCAACCAATACTTCACCCACTATTCAGGAACACGTAACCTCATCGCGAATGTCGAGATGGGTTCATCGCTCACCCTGCATCCATGATTGAACTAGAGACATCTGAAGCAAAACTTCGGATCGCTGTCGTTACGGAAGCATTCCTGCCTCAGGTCAATGGCGTCACGAATTCAGTTCTGCGGCTGCTGGAATACTGCAAAGAAGCCGGCCATGAAGTTTTGATTATTGCTCCTGAAAGCGAAGGGGCACCCACTAGATATCTCGATTACAAGATCAAGCATGTTCCTAGCATTGCAATGAAAAAGTTGATTCCGATGGGAGTCCCCCGCAAATTCTTAGAACCTCTTCTTGAAGGGTTTGCACCCGATGTAATCCACTTAGCTTCACCAATTTTTCTTGGACACTATGTAGCACGAATAGCCAAGAAGATGCAGATTCCAACTGTATCTGTATACCAAACAGATATTGCTGGCTTCGCTCGCCACTATGGGTTAACAATTGCACATAACACTCTCAAGAAGTGGGTCTCTCGAATCCACCAGGCATCTGATATCACGCTGGCTCCTTCTAAGTGGGCTTGTCGCGATCTCGAAAGCAACGGTGTGAAAAATGTGCGACTTTGGAAGCGCGGAGTTGATCTCGTAAACTTTCAGCCATCTCGTCGCGATGAATCACTTCGTATAAACATCAAGGGGAAGAGTGAAAAATTCATTGTCGGCTATGTCGGCCGCCTTGCAAATGAAAAACGTTTAGATGATCTTGTTGTGCTTGACCAACAACGCGATATTCAACTTGTCATAGTTGGAGATGGTCCCGCAGCTTCTCGCTTCAAGAAAGAACTTCCAAATGCTCGCTTTGTTGGATACCAATCGGGAACAGAACTTGCTCGCTATGTCGCATCTTTTGACATATTTGTTCATACTGGAAAGCACGAAACTTTCTGCCAGGCTATTCAGGAGGCACTTGCTTCTGGAGTACCGGTAATTGGCCCTGATACAGGCGGTCCCCTTGATCTCATTGATCATGGAGTAACCGGTCTACTCATTGATACTGCCGATTCGCATGCACTTTTGGAAGCTGTTGAGGCTTTGCGATCACATAGTTCATTCGATTTGATGCAACTTGCTGCACGGCGCGCAGTCGAGCATCGAAGTTGGGATTACATCAACGCTCAACTCATCGAACATTATCGGGATGCCATCTACGAAATCTCAAAGAAGCGTGGGTTAGTCGCATGAAGATCATTCACATTGCAAATTTCTACGGGCCAAAATCCGGAGGAATTAAGACCACCCTGCATAATCTAGGGTCCGAGTATCGAAAAGTTGGTCACGAGTTTATCTATGTTGTTCCTGGCAAGAAGTTTGGGCGCGAGAAGACAGATCATGGCGGATGTATCACCCTCCCGTCATGGGTAATACCTTTCAGCGGCGGATACCGTGTGATCAAGTCAAATCGCCAAGTAAAGACAATTCTGCAATCACTTATGCCAGATCGCATTGAAGTATCAGATCGATTCACTCTCTCGTGTCTAGGTAACTGGGCAAAACACCGCGGAATCCCAGCAATTGTCTTCAGCCATGAAACCTTGCGAGGGCTAGTGAAAAATTATTTTGGTTTATCGCTGAAGTCCTTTGTTGGATGGCATAACTCACGACTTGCTGGAAAATTTGACTATGTTGTTACAACAACAAATTTCGCCGCATCTGAATTCAATGACATTGGAACATCAAATGTTGTACGTGTACCACTCGGCGTAGATCTAGAAACTTTTTCACCTTTACACCATAACGAAGAGTTGAGAACTAAAATGCTTAAGGGTGGCGAAGTTCTCTTAATCCATTGCGGAAGGCTATCCCCCGAGAAGAAGCCAGAACGATCACTACAAGCGTTACGTGAACTTCTCGAGCGAGGTATAAATGCGCGTCTCGTCTACATTGGAAGCGGCCCTCTTCATAAAAAACTCTACGACTCCTCTCGTGATATTCCGGTCACCTTCTGGGGTTACGTCGCAAACAAGAATCTACTTGCGCAAATGATCGCATCTGCAGATGTTTCACTTGCTCCTGGGCCAATCGAAACTTTCTGTCTAGCGGCTCTTGAATCTCTTGCTAGCGGAACACCAGTGGTCGCATCTAATACGAGCGCAGTAGGCGAATTCTTAATCGATGAAGAAGGCGACTTCGTTGGGCTCACTGCCGCAAACAATGGTGCAGCCTTCGCTGATGCCATAGAGATAATTCTTGAAGAACTTCGAGAAGATTCAACTCTTTCATCTCGATGCAGAATTCAAGCTGAGAAATTTCCCTGGTCTCAAACTGTTCGCAGGCTCGAATCTCTCAACGAGATGACGGCGGCATGACATGCAAGAGCCGCTGACTTTTGCCGTAATCGGAGATAGCGCGGCTTCTGGGGTGGGAGATTCCGATGCTTGTGGAAATCACTTTGGATGGAGTTATCACCTAGCCCAAGCTTTTACTGAACCTCTTGTATATATCAACGCATCACGGCCTGGAGCCCAATCAAAAGAAGTTTTGCATGAGCAACTCCCAAAAGTTCTCATTCACGAACCCGAATTGGTCGCCGTAATAGTTGGTGGCAATGACTTACTTCGCAATGGGTTCTCTCCAGAAGTATTTGAAGAAAATCTCAACCAAACTCTTGCGCGAATTGAGGAAATGGGAGCAACTTCAATGTTGCTAGAACTGCATGACCCAACTGAAATAGTTCCGATGCCTCGACTTGTAGCGCGCATATGTCGCCGCAGAGTAAGTGCAGTAAATAGAGCTACTCATAAACTCGCGCGAAGATATGGATCAATTCTTTTGGAAACTCGCTCTCTTGACTCTATTTATGCTCGCGAGAAATGGCATGTCGATCGAATGCACCCAAGCCGACAAGGTCATCAATTTATCGCAGATAATTTTGCAGATCTGCTCCGTTATCGAGGTTTCGATGTGGGGCACATTCCCATCACGACTTCAAACAACCGCAGCAAAAGGGATTCCATTATCTGGATGTTAAAGAATGGGACTCCTTGGTTTTTAAAGCGAAGCGTGGATCTGCTTCCTGCAATAGCCTTTCTTTCGATTACTGAATTAATTTATATTGCAAGGCACGGCTTAAATTCTGAAGATGCAACCCTGCATTATCCTGATTTCACCCAGCCGCGAGTTCTTATTCATAATCACATACAGAATGAGCGAGTTTCTTAATGCAATTGAAACGAAGAAACGGCAAGATAACCCTGTGCTTCCAGCAGACCCGCGAACTCTCGGAGCCACCCTCACTGAAGGTGGCTGCAACTTTGCGCTCTGGACCAACGCTGCAACTGCTGTCGAGCTCTGTCTATTTAATGAGGTTAACGGCAAGTTAGTTGAGACGCGCTTCGCTCTGTCGCATCGAAATGGACCAATCTGGCATGGGTATCTAGCAGGTGTTCGTGCGGGGCAAAGATATGGGTATCGAGTTTATGGACCTTGGGCGCCTGAATACGGATCTCGCTTCAATGCAGCAAAGTTATTAATCGATCCGTATGCACATAAGCTAGATGGGACCCTTCAATACGTCCCGCAAATTTATGGACATAAATCTGAAGATGCAGCAGGAGCGGGCGATACAAGCGTCCGAGACGATCGAGATAGTGCTGGTTTTGTTCCCTATTCAGTTGTAACAAATTATCAACCACGTGAAATCCATCGCCCTATCTATTCATGGACTCAAGAAGTGATCTATGAAGCCCACGTACAAGGACTGACTGCCAAGAATCTTGAAATACCTCATGATGAACGTGGAACATACAAGGCACTTGGCCATCCCAGCACAATCGCACATTTAAAGAATCTTGGAGTAACCGCGCTCGAACTCTTGCCCATACATTCTTATGCAACCGAACCAGGTATCTGGGAACGCGGTCGAAAAAATCACTGGGGTTATAACGCAATCGCATTCTCATCTGTCCATGGCGAATATGCTGCAACAGATGATCCCGTAACTGAATTACAGTGGGCAATAGATCAGTTACATAACGAAGGCATCGAGGTTTTTCTAGATGTCGTTTACAACCACACTGCTGAGGGTGGAGTCGGTGGACCAACTCTGAGCTTTAAAGGTATAGATAACAAGGCGTGGTATCGCCAAGATAGCGATGGCAATTACATCGATGTAACCGGTTGCGGAAATACAGTGGCTGCATCACTTCCTCACGGAGTTCGTCACATAATTGATTCTCTACGGTGGTGGGTAGAAGTGGTCGGAGTAGATGGATTCCGATTTGATTTAGCTACCGCGTTATATTCAACAGGTACAGCCTTCGATTCGGCTCTGATGTCAGCAATTGAATCGGATTCGGTGCTGAGAAACTTCAAGATGATTGCCGAACCTTGGGATGTTTCACGATACTCATTAGGCGATTTCCCGCACCCTTGGAGAGAGTGGAATGATCGCTATCGCGATTCAGTGCGACAGTTCTGGTTGGGCGATCTAGCTCGTGGATTCGGGGAAGGTGTAGCCGATATCGCAGCCGGCATCAGCGGTTCATCGGATGTTTTCTACTATCGAGGACCCACCTCATCGATAAATTTTGTCACTGCACATGACGGATTCACGTTATGCGATTTGGTGATGTATTCCGAAAAACGCAATGAGGCGAACCAAGAAGAAAATCGCGATGGATCTAATGAAAATAGATCTTGGAATTTGGGAGTCGAAGGACCTACTCAGGACGATTCAATTAATGTTCTGCGCCACTCCTTAAAGAAATCAATCATGGCTACCTTGTTGCTCTCTGCTGGAGTACCGATGATCACCATGGGTGATGAATCATGTCGAACTCAATCTGGTTCAAATAATGCGTATTCAATGCCACGCGACATGAGACCTGACATCGAAGATTCGGCTGACACATTTATGGGTGGATGGGCAGTGCCCTGGGAACTCAATGACTATCAACGAGATATGCGTGATGCTGTTGCTGAATTAACACGTATCAGAAAAACATATCTTGCAGATGTCGCAGCAGAATTTTTCACTGGCCGGATCGATCTTGGAACGCAACGCAAAGATATTGCTTGGTTTAGTTTGGGCGGGCGTGAAATGACTGAAGAACATTGGGCAGATGGAGAAAAACGTAGCCTGACTGTTTTGATTGAAGCCGGCCCAATGAGAGGTTTACTGCTTTTCTTAAATTCATCTGAAGAAGAGACAGCTTTCACATTGCCTGATGCCAACTGGGGAGTAAGTTTCCGACGTATCTTTGATGCTGCTTCTTTCGTCGAAACTCACGAGCCCATCATCAAATTGCCCTCAGAAAAAGTAAGTGTTTCGCCACACTGCGCGCAGGTGTGGCTTGTTACTCGTTCGTAATCCAATATATTAACTACATGCTCGCAATCATCGCTCCTGGGCAAGGTTCGCAAACTCCAGGAATGCTCGCACCGTGGCTTGACGATTCAGATATCCGTGCGATGGCTGAGGAAATATCTGATGCGATTGGTCTGAATGTAATCAGCTTAGGAACCACGGCAGGTGCAGATGAAATAAAAGATACTGCCAATGCGCAACCACTGATTGTTGCAGCAGGGCTCATGAGCGCACACGCTCTAGGTGCAACTGGATCTTGTGCATTCGTTGCCGGACATTCTGTTGGAGAAATTACTGCCGCCGCGATAGCAGGAGTTATCACCCCAATAGATGCAATGAAACTTGTTCGTGCGCGTGGACTGGAAATGGCAAAAGCGGCCGGAAATTCGCCATCCGGAATGGCAGCTGTCCTTGGCGGCGATCGCCAGGTTGTGCTTCGTGCAATATCAGATTTAGGCCTCGTCGCTGCAAATGACAATGGCGGTGGACAGATTGTTGCTGCTGGAGATCTTGATGCGATTGCTCAACTTGCACCTGAAGGCGCTCGAGTTCGCCCACTTGCAGTAGCTGGCGCATTCCACACTTCCTATATGCAATCCGCAGTTGAACCACTTCGCACACTTGCATCAAAGATTTCTTCTACTTCTTCGGCCATTGGGGTCTTATCCAATAAGGATGGAGCTGTAGTCCACGACGGCACACAGATTCTCGATCGCATAGTCAATCAAATTGCTAGCCCAGTGCGATGGGATCTCTGCATGGAGACCCTCACCTCTCTCGGCGTTACTGGCGTAATAGAAGTTGCACCCGCCGGAACTTTGGTCGGCCTTATTAAACGTGCTGCACCATCAATTGAAAGTTTTGCATTAAAGAGTCCAGATGATCTCGAGGCAGCGCGCACATTCGTTGCAAACCATGGAGGAATGTAATGTCACATCCTGCAAAGTCGATTGCTTCGAAAACTGGAAGCGAAAGCCAAATTCTCTCAGTTGGTTCATATCGCCCCAAGCGAATCGTCCATAACGATGAGGTCGCAATTCGGATTGATTCAAGTGACGAATGGATTCAACAGCGCACCGGAATCGAGTCTCGTCGCTTTGCTGATGCCACGGAAACAGTTCTTGATATGGCTACATGGGCCGCCGAAGATGCGCTTGCAAAGGCAAAACTTTCCATCACTGATATCGATACGATAATTGTTGCAACTATTACATTTCCATTTCAAGCACCATCTGCTGCCACGGCAATTTTGCAACGGTTGGGTCACCCAAAGGCTGCTGCATTTGATATCAATGCCGCTTGTGCAGGTTTCTCATATGGAGTTTCGATGGCTCACGATTTCATCAAGTCAGGTACTTCTAAAACTGTATTGGTGATCGGTGCTGAAAAGATTTCTGATTTCACTGACCCCGATGACCGCGCAACGGCTTTCATCTTCGCAGATGGCGCCGGGGCAGTAGTCATTGGTGCATGCAATGAAGCAGGAATTGGCCCCGTTGAATGGGGTTCAGATGCCGACGCTCGCGATGCTATACAGATGAATCCATCGTGGATTGAAGTCAGGGATGTAGAAACGCAACTCACTAAAGCTGGAAGCAAGTGGCCAAATATTTCGCAGGAAGGCCAGAAAGTTTTCCGCTGGGCAGTCTTTTCAATGAGCAAAGCAGCCCTCAAGGCACTTGAATCAGCAGGACTTACTGTTAATGACATCGATGCATTTATTCCACACCAAGCAAATGTGCGAATTATTGAAACAATGGCTAAAGAGATGCAGATGCCTGAATCTGTCGTAATTGCAGATGACATTCGCAAGAACGGAAATACTTCAGCGGCATCGATTCCGCTTGCAATGGACGCCCTGCTCGAGAAACACCCCGAACTTCACGGAAAATTGGCTCTGCTCATCGGATATGGCGCAGGTCTCGTTTATGCGGGGCAAGTTGTGAAATTGCCTCCAAAACCGTAATTTTCTTGGGATTACCCACCTATTTACTGGGAAGTAAGCCCTTCTTTCGTAGACAATTACACACCTGTCCCCACGTAGATCGAAATAGATATAGCAAAGGAAAAAATAATGGCGCTGTCACAAGCAGATGTACTTGCAGGAATCAAAGAGATCGTTGAAGAAGTAGCGGGTATTCCTGCAGCCTCAATTGAACTCGATAAGAACTTCACAGAAGATCTCGAAGTTGACTCACTCAGCATGGTTGAAGTTGTTGTAGCCTGCGAAGAGCGCTTTGGCGTCAAGATTCCAGACGAGAAGGTAACTGAGCTAGCTACAGTTGGCGATGCAGTTAATTTCATCGTTAACGCTGCAGCGTAAGCGCAGAATTACCTAGATATTTCTAGCGGTATGTCACAACGTCGCGTAGTCGTTACGGGCTTAGGTGCAACAACGCCTCTTGGTGGAGATGTCGATACAACCTGGAAGGCGTTACTAGCCGGCCAGTCTGGTGTCAGACTTCTTACCGAAGATTGGCGTGAGCTTCTCCCTGTTCACTTTGCTGCGCGCGTTGCGACAGAACCTGCAGATCAGATGGAGCGTGTTGAAATGCGCCGACTCGATCGCTCGGAACAATTCGCTCTCGTTGCATCTCGAGAAGCGTGGAAAGATGCCGGTTCACCTGATGACATCGATAAGGAACGCCTTGGCGTAGTAATCGCTTCAGGTATCGGTGGAGTCATCACATTGCTAGACCAATTCGTTAATCTCAACGAAAAAGGTGCGCGAGGAGTAAGTCCGCATACAGTTCCGATGTTGATGCCTAATGGGCCTGCGGCAAATGTAGGACTAGAGCTTCAAGCTAAAGCTGGTGTTCACACACCTGTTAGTGCGTGCGCATCCGGTGCTGAAGCAATCGGTTATGCATTCGAAATGATCAAGAACAACCGCGCCGACATCATCGTCACTGGTGGAGTAGAAGCAGCAATTCATCAACTTCCTATGGCTGGGTTCGCGGCCATGAAAGCTCTCTCGACTCGTAATGATGCCCCTGCTCGTGCATCACGTCCTTATGATGTGGATCGCGATGGATTCGTGCTCGGCGAAGGCGGCGGAATTCTTGTTATTGAAGAGTACGAGCATGCGAAGGCGCGTGGAGCAAAGATTTATTGTGAAATTGGTGGTCAAGGATTAACTTCCGATGGGTATCACATTGCAGCACCTGATCCAGAAGGAAGCGGAGTGCAGCGTGCAATTAAGTTTGCCCTTCAAAATTCAGGACTTTCAACGAAAGACATCGTTCATCTCAATGCTCATGCAACATCAACTCCGGCAGGAGACGTTGCTGAGGCAAATGCACTTCGCAAAGCGCTCGGAAGCGACGCGGATCATGTTGCAGTTTCTGCAACAAAGTCGATGACGGGCCACTTACTTGGTGGTGCTGGTGCAATCGAATCCGTCTTCATCGTAAAGGCGCTGCAAGATCGCCTTGCTCCCCCAACAATCAATATTGAAAACTTAGACCCAGCTGTGACCGTCGATGTTGTGCGCGACACGCCACGCCAGCTCCCTGCGGGAGATATCGCTGCGCTCAATGATTCTTTCGGTTTTGGCGGCCACAACGTAGTACTTGCATTTAAATCGCTCTAACCTAGAGCCATGGCTACGCCGATCAACTCTCTTGATCCAGAAATCCGTATTGCAAAGTTAGCTGACAACGGCGCTTTCGAACTTCTTGTACCGCGAACAGATTGCGGCATGGTTGCTGCGACCGCGCTAGTCAAAGGAAATAAAGTTGTTATCTTTGCATCCGACCCCACCATCAAAGGTGGCGCACTCGGTATAGAAGGTTCGCAAGTAATTGTTCAGGCATATCGCTCAGCAATGGGTGCGCAAGTTCCTGTCATTGGTATCTGGCATTCGGGTGGAGCGCGCCTCAGTGATGGCGTTGCATCTCTCAATGCATTTGGCGAAGTTTTTCAAGCGATGGTCACTGCAAGTGGACGTATCCCACAGCTCTCATTGGTTCTCGGGCCAACAGCCGGTGGCGGAGCATATGGACCGGCACTTACCGATGTTGTTGTTCTTGCTCCCGAAGGTCGAATATTTGTTACAGGACCCGATGTCGTGAAATCTGTAACCGGAGATGTCGTTGATATGGCACTTCTTGGAGGACCTGAGGCTCATAGTAAGAATTCAGGTGTTGCACACGTTATTGCGCCAACTGAAGATATTGCCTTTAGCGAGATTCAAGATTTAGTTTCACTTTTTGCAGATCAAGGGTTGATGTCATCCACTGTTGATGACGTGAAGCTCGCGCATCTGGTTCCAGATTCTGCAAAGCGCATCTACGAGGTTCATCCACTCGTTGAAGCAATCCTTGACACCGATGGTGAGAAGTTAGAGTTACTCGACATGTGGGCTGAGAATATGACCACAGTGATTGGTCGACTTGGTGGTCGTACAGTTGGAGTGATTGCAAATAACCCACAAGTCATTGGTGGAGTTCTCGATTCGGCAGCAGGTGAAAAGGCTGCACGCTTTGTCCGTACATGTGATGCATTTGGAATACCGCTTATTGTTATTGCAGATGTCACTGGATTCCTACCTGGCATCGGTCAAGAATGGGAAGGCGCAGTTCGCCGCGGTGCAAAATTGCTCCACGCATTTGCTGAAGCAGTCGTTCCGCGCGTAACCGTCATTACTCGAAAAGCCTACGGCGGAGCCTTTGTTGCAATGAATTCAAAATCACTAGGAGCAACTCGCGTCTTTGCATGGCCGCAAGCAGAAGTGTCTGTGATGGGCGCTGTCGCGGCTGTACGAGTACTTCATCGACGACTTCTCGCCGATCTGCCTGAAAATCAGCGTGCAGATATGGAACTTGAATTGGCTGCAGAGCATGAGAAAGTTTCAGGTGGTGTGGCACGTGCAATTGAGATTGGCGCTGTCGATGAAATGATTGAGCCAGATAAGACTCGTAGCGCTATTGCAAAGGTGCTTGCAGAATCAGATTATCGCCGTGGATCACACGGCAATATTCCGCTCTAAATCTAAGAATTACTTCACTGAAAAGGTAACTGAGACAGTTGCCGTAACTGTTTTATCAATACTTGAAGTGTCATAGGCGCCTGAATCTTGAGTCATCGTGGAATCCGGCGTTGTGACTTGGAATGGTCCTGACTTCACAGACTGCACAGAACCGACTTTGCCGCCGACTGCCTTGGTAATTGCTTCAGCGCGAACCTTTGCATCTTGCATTGCTTCTGCCAAAAGTTTTGGGCGCATCGCAGGCAAAGTCGAGATGTAGTACTGAGGACCGTAGTTATTTACCGTCACACCTTTTTGCATAATAGAACCGATACCTTGAGAAAGTTTGGCGACAAGCTGCACATCCTTTGTGCGTACAACGACATCACGTGAAGCACGGTAATTCAAAATTTTGCCTGTGTTATTTCCATTAAGCCATTGCTCATTTGCATATGTTGAAACTGATCCTAAGGTCAACGCATCTGCAGAAATCCCACCCTCGGTTAGGTACTTCGTTACAGCTGCCACATCATTCCCAACTTTTGTAACTGCTTCCGCAACCGTTTGACGCGTGAGTGAAACATTGAGAGTCCAGACAACATTATCGGCAGTTGCGGATAACTTTGCAGAACCAGTGACAGTGATGCCATTTGCTGTACGTGATGCGAACCCGGTGCCTACTTTGATTAATCCGCCGCCCAGCGCCATTGAAAATATAAGTGCAATTGCAATGTAAAGAATTGAACGACGTCTTTCGACTGAACTCATGGGCGCTTGTGAAGTCATATAAACATCATAGTCCTGAAAGTTAAATCGCCCTAAGCCTTTGCACCTCTTGAAGATCTACTCCACGATACGGTTCAAGTTCAATATCCCATGCCGTGCCAAGTGCTACCTCTATATTCTCGCGAACTTCAATCTCGTCGAAATGTGCAAGTGCTTTGCGCAGAACATTTTCAGGGATAAGTACCGAACCAACAGAATCAATGGTTGCGCGATGGATTCCAAGTTCAGGAGTGCAACGAAAGATTTCTCCACCATGTAAACCAAGTTCGCTCACTTCAAATCTCAGGTAATGCCAATTTTTCAAAGCAGTTGCAATCTTTGCAGCGGTTCCGAGCGGTGCTCGAAATTCTTGGCTTGTCCTGACAGTTCCGGCAGCTAGTGGTTGATCACGCCAAAATATGTTTTGAGGCGCGCCAAGAAGTGAGTTCAGACCCCACTCAATATGTTGGCGCAGGGCAGATGGTGCGGAATGGATTACAACCAGACCGTTGAGGTTTTTCTCGTGCATGTGGTGCTCCTAGCAAGGCGCGGCTTGTGCGACCTTCCCCGATCCACAAATGCTGCCAACTGCTAGTGAGTACTCTATTTATACAACTTTCCACCGACTTTGTGAATATGGAAGGTTTTCGAGCACTGATTTGAGCGTGATCTGGCAAGAATGCGAATAGGAATTCATGCAGGTAGCGGGTACCCTTTTCCTTAGTCGGACGCTTTATCAGTACCCGTTGTTAGATTTACTTCTTTACTCGGTATGGCTGAACGCAAGACGAAGACTGGAGCTCGAGGAATTCTCGAACTCCCAACATATCGAAGGAATAGTAAAAAATATGGCAACAGGTACAGTTAAGTGGTTCAACTCTGAAAAGGGTTTCGGTTTCATTGCAGTTGATGGTGGCGGACAAGAT
>WLME01000090.1 GCA_009700365.1 Actinomycetota bacterium
GCGTAAAACCTGCGGGTGGAATCCGCACAACAAAGGATGCAATTAAGCAGTTAGTACTTGTCAATGAAACCGCTGGTCCAGATTGGCTAAAACCCGATCTCTTTCGCATCGGAGCAAGCGCGCTTCTCAATGATTTGCTGATGCAACGAATGAAAATGTCAGATGGCTACTACGCTAGCCCTAACTACGTGACAATCGATTAGAAGAGGCAAAAATGACTTTCGAGTATGCACCGGCGCCTGAATCAAGAGCGATCGTCAACATCAAGCTTAAGTATGGCCACTTCATCAACGGTTCTTTTGTTGCTGGAAAGAAGCATTTTCCGACTCTCAACCCTGCAACCGAAGAAGTTCTGAGCCATATCGCTCTAGGTGCGACATCTGATGTAGATAAGGCCGTAGCCGCAGCACAGAAGGCGTACACAAAGACATGGTCAAAGCTTTCAGGTAAAGAGCGCGGAAAATACCTATATCGAATCGCTCGAATTCTTCAAGAGCGAGCAAGAGAGTTCGCAGTTCTTGAAACTCTTGATAATGGAAAACCTATCCGTGAAACTCGAGATATTGATATTCCACTTGTTGCTGCTCACTTTTTTTATCATGCAGGATGGGCCGATAAATTAGATTACGCAGGGCTTGGCCACTCTCCCAAGGCATACGGTGTTGCAGGACAGATAATTCCTTGGAATTTTCCGCTCCTCATGCTTGCGTGGAAAGTGGCGCCGGCGCTTGCGACTGGTAATACCGTTGTACTTAAACCAGCTGAAACGACTTCACTTACAGCACTTCTCTTCGCAGAGGTTTGCCAACAAGCTGAATTACCTGATGGTGTCGTAAATATTGTTACTGGTGATGGTTCTACTGGTGCTGCGATAGTAAATCACCCAGGAATTCATAAAATAGCTTTTACAGGATCTACGGAAGTCGGAAAGAAGATTGCTCGCGCTATTGCCTCAACGGATAAGAAGGCCACGCTTGAGCTTGGCGGAAAAGGTGCCAATATCGTATTTGACGATGCTCCAATTGATGAAACCGTTGAAGGTATCGTTAATGGAATCTTTTTCAATCAAGGTCACGTCTGCTGCGCGGGATCACGTTTGATTCTGCAGGAAAGCATTGCCGATGAAGTCATTGAAAAATTAAAGGTTCGAATGTCTAAAATCCGAGTCGGTGACCCGCTTGATAAAAATACAGATCTGGGAGCAATCAACTCTAAAGAGCAATTGGTAAAGATAAAGGAGCTTTCAGCAATCGGCGATGCGGAGGGGGCAGAGCGCTGGAGTCCTCAATGTCATCTCTCAAGTAAGGGATTCTGGTTCGCACCAACGATATTTACTGGAGTCACTCAAGCTCATCGAATCGCACAAGAAGAGATTTTCGGACCGGTGCTCTCTATTTTAACTTTTAGAACTCCTCAAGAAGCAATCGATAAAGCGAACAACACTCCATTTGGTCTATCTGCTGGCATCTGGAGCGAAAAGGGCTCTCGTATTTTCTGGGCAAGTCAGCAACTTAAGGCTGGAGTCATATGGGCCAATACCTTCAATAAGTTTGATCCCGCTTCACCGTTCGGCGGCTATAAGGAATCCGGATGGGGACGTGAGGGTGGCAAGCATGGCTTGTCTGCATATTTGAAAAATGGCAAAGAAACTGGGGCAAAGTAAATGGCTACCAAGAAAACATCTCGCGTAGAGGTTAAGAAGACTTACAAGCTTTTTATTAATGGCGCATTCCCACGAAGTGAATCTGGCCGAGTCTTTGAAGTTTCTGCAAAGAACGGGGACTTTATTGCTAACCCTGCTCTTGCGTCACGAAAAGATCTTCGCGATGCAGTTACTGCAGCCCGCGCTGCTCAATCAGGTTGGGCTAAAGCTACAGCGTATAACCGTGGACAGATTCTTTACCGAATCGCTGAAATGCTCGAAGGAAGATCGGATCAATTCGTATCTGAGATCGCACTGACTTCACGAATCACAACTGTCAAAGCAGAAGCGCTTGTCGCTGAGGCAATAGATCGCTGGGTTTGGTACGCAGGTTGGAGCGACAAACTTCAAGCTGTGAGCGGAGCTACTAATCCTGTCTCTGGACCCTTCTTTAATTTCTCAATCTCTGAGCCGCAAGGTGTCGTCGCCATTGCATCCGCTTCTTCTTTCCTAGATTTCATCGATGCAGTTGCTGCGGCGGTAGTCTCCGGTAACACCACAGTCGTACTCGTTCCGGGAGATCTTGCCGTTGCAGCTATGTCATTTGCTGAAGTCTTAGCCACAAGCGATTTGCCAGCGGGTGTAATCAATATCCTTACAGGATCTTTAGATGAGCTCGCCCCTTGGGCGGCGTCACATATGGATATTGATGGATTTGATATTTCTGGAATTCAGAAGAAGAAGCAAGGCGCCCTCAAGGAAGCCGGTGCTGAAAACCTAAAGAGAATTCATTCCTTCACTTCAGGGAAATCTCCATCAAGAATTCTGGCATTTATGGAATCAAAAACAGTGTGGCATTCAGTCGGAGTGTAAGAAAACTTACTCCTCTGAAATCTTCGCATAGGTAGGTTTGATTACGCTTTCAATGATTGCAAGGCGCTCCTCAAAAGGAATGAATGCGCTCTTAAGGGCATTGATAGTTACGCGTTGAAGATCCTGGAAGGTCCAATCGCATTGATTGACCATCTCTGTCATTTCCCGAGTCATTGAAGTTGCTGACATGAGACGATTATCAGTGTTGATTGTGACGCGGAAACGAAGCTTTGCAAGACGAGCAAGTGGATGATGCGCGAAGGAGTCCGCCACACCTGTCTGAATGTTTGATGATGGGCACATCTCTAGCGGAACTCGACGATCGCGTACATACGACGCAAGACGTCCAAGGCGCGGTGGTGTGTGGTTGAAATCGATATCGTCGGTGATACGAACACCATGGCCGAGGCGTTCTGCTCCGCATAATTGAATTGCTTCCCAGATTGATGGCAAGCCATATGCCTCACCGGCGTGGATGGTGAAGTGCGCATTTTCGCGGCGAAGATATTCAAAGGTATCGAGCTGGTCGCTAGGTGGGAATCCATCTTCAGGACCTGCAATATCAAATCCAACTACGCCTTGATCGCGGTATTTCACAGCAAGCTCAGCGACTTCTTGTGAAAGTTCATTCTGGCGCATTCCACAGAGAAGTGACATTACGCGAATAGTGTTGCCTTCAGCTTTTGCCTCTGCTTCACCAGCGCGGAATCCCTCAAGGATTGCTTCGATTGCTTGAGATAGCGACATTCCCTTTTCAGTAATGAGCTCTGGAGCCATACGTACTTCAGCATAAACAACACCATCTCGGGCAAGGTCTACAGCGCATTCGCGGGCAACACGTACAACATCTTCTTTTCGTTGCATGACTGCAACAGTGTGAGCAAAAGTTTCGAGATAGAGAACGAGCGATCCTGAATCACATGAGCTACGAAACCATTCAGCAAGTTCGGTAGCATCGTAGGTAGGAAGTTCGTGGCCGATCTCTTTGGCAATATCAATAATTGTTTGAGGACGAAGGCCACCATCAAGGTGATCGTGGAGAAGCGCTTTTGGAAGACGTTTTACTTGATCAGCTGTTGGCTTCTTTATTAAGTCGCTCATCCTTCAATTCTCTCTAACACTAGAGGTAGACGATTAACCGTTCCACCTTCAACTATTGAAACAGCGCCCTCAAGAATTTCGAGAGCACGCTCAAATCGTGGAGCTTCATCTGTATGTAAAGTCATTAAGGGTGAACCTGCAGTGATGTAATCGCCAGGTTTTGCATGGAGTTCGATACCAGCACCCGCTTGAACTTTCTCGCCCTGCTTGGAGCGGCCTGCACCTAAACGCCATGCGCTGACGCCAATCTTCATGGCATCCATAGTTGTAATAGTTCCACTATGTGCAGCTTTCACAATATGTTTTTCGCGAGCAACCGGAAGCGCTGCATCGGGGTCGCCACCTTGTGCGCTAATCATGCGACGCCAGTGATCCATAGCACTTCCATCGTTGAGTGCATCCGCAGGATCTTTTCCGACGATGCCTGCAGCATCAATCATTTCGCGTGCAAGTAAAATTGTTAATTCAACTACGTCAGAAGGCCCGCCACCTGCAAGTACTTCAACGGACTCGCGGACTTCGAGAGCATTTCCTGCAGTTAATCCAAGAGGAACATCCATCGCGGTAACGAGTGCGCGAGTTTTAACTCCAGCATCTCTTCCTAATTGCACCATCGTGTGCGCCAGTTCAGAAGCCTTGGCGGGGTCGGACATAAATGCACCAGATCCTGTCTTTACATCAAGAACGAGTGCGGAAGTTCCTTCAGCGATCTTCTTACTCATAATGGAAGATGCAATAAGAGGAATTGCTTCCACGGTTGCTGTCACATCGCGAAGCGCATAGAGCTTTTTATCTGCGGGAGCTAATCCTGCGCCTGCTGCACAGATAACAGCACCCGTATCTTGCAAAACTTTAAGCATCTCATCATTGGAGAGCGATGCACGCCAGCCAGGAATAGATTCGAGTTTGTCGAGAGTTCCGCCGGTGTGACCGAGACCGCGACCAGATAATTGAGGTACCGCTCCCCCGCACGCTGCAACAAGTGGAGCGAGAGGAAGTGTGATTTTGTCCCCGACTCCGCCAGTTGAGTGCTTATCAGCAGTTTTGCGATCGAGCTTGGACCAGTCCATGCGTTCGCCACTGTTAATCATGGCATTGGTCCAACGAGAAATTTCGCGTGAGTTCATTCCGTTGAGAAGAATTGCCATAAGTAAGGCAGACATCTGCTCATCTGCCACAACGCCACGTGTGTAAGCGTCGATGATCCAATCTATTTGTGGATCTGTGAGTTCGTTACGATCTCGCTTGGCCGCAATAATTTCAACAGC
>WLME01000091.1 GCA_009700365.1 Actinomycetota bacterium
GCCTTCTCGTTTGTCTTAATACGCTTGATCTGCGACTTGATATTTGCCACGTGTATTGCTCCGATTTATCTCTTTTTAGCCAAACCTTGTGATTTGTGCAGACGCGTAGGTTATCAGCGCAAGGGGGTGAGCCCAAAATCGAGATTTATCGCTGAAATCAGCGTTGAGCGCGTGCTGCGGCGATGGTCTGCAGGGCTTTTTCGAGCGCGAAGATTGGGTCAGATGAGGCCCCTTTCACATCGGCATCGGCCTTTGCAATGGCCTCAACCGCAGTGGCTATTCCACGAGGAGTCCATGATTGCAACTGACGTCGAGCCTTATCGATCTGCCATGGAGCCATTCCGAGTTGTCCTGCGAGCTCAAATGATTTTGCTCCACGATTTGTTCCAGAAACTTTTGCAAGAGAACGTAAGGATGAAGCAATTGCAGAAGTGACCATGGCGGGATCTGTACCAGTCTCTAGTGCGCTTCGCAAGGTGACTAGGGCAACTGGAAGATTGCCGTCGATAGTTGCATCGGCAACATCAAACCCAGTTGTTTCGATTCGTCCCTGATGAAATTTATCAACAATTGTTTCATCAATTGCTCCTGAAGGTGCATCGAGAGCTATTTGTGACACTGCTGATTGCAATTCTCGTAAATCATTTCCGAGTGCTCCAACCATCGCCTTAATTGCACCAGGAGTAGCTTTGCGTCCTGCATCTTGAAAAAGACCTTTAACGAAATCTTCTTTCTCGGATTCTTTCTTAATCGCATCACATGCAATGATTTCAGGCTTCACTTTCTTAATTGCATCAAGCAGTGCCTTGCCCTTTACGCCACCTTTGTGAAGAAAAATGACAGTCATCGTGGGATCTGGTTGTTCAAGGTAGCGAGTTACCTCAGCTTTGGAATCTTCGGGAAGGTCCTGCAAATCTTTAATAATCAATGCACGACGTTCGGAAAAAAGAGAAGGAGCAAGGGCGTCGGCGATATCTCCCACAAGTGCATCGGATGCATCAATCGTGGTGGTCTCAGCTTTCTCTTCTTTGAGTTGCGCATGCAACTTGGCAAGTGCGCGATCAGCAAGTGCACCTTCAGAGCCGAGTAACAGGAAGAAATCGTTCACTGCGTACTCCCTTTCTCGTGCTCTAGCTCCAGAAGAAGAAGCGCATCCAGCGCTTGCTACGTTGAATAGATAGTCGGTGACGGTGCGCCCGAATAGCAACAGCCCCATCGACATCTGTACGCAATACTTTAGCGTGTAACTGCGTCAGGGCCGAGGTTGTGCTGAGCGCGGGATGCCCATAGCTATTGCCAGTGCCGACACTTATCACTGCTATGGCTGGTGAGAGTTCGCGAATGAGATTGAAATCTTGATAGCGAGAACCATGATGCGCCACTTTGTAGATGTCGACATGACCTATGTGCGACAACAACTGCGCCTGAACAGGAGGTTCTATATCGCCTGCTGCAAAGAGAGTGAAATCTGGTGATGTAAAAAGGGCTGCGATGCTCGAGTTATTGGGATTGTCATCAAACACAGTTGGCGGAGGCCATTCAACGGTGATTTTAATTCCACCGATTTGTGCATGGGTGCCAGCATTGATATTTCCAAACCACGTTTGACCCACCGTGCGGTGCTTCTTTGCACCTTGCAGTCCCCCAACATGGTCTGCATGTACATGAGTAAGTATGAGTAGCGGTATTTCTCTGATCCCTAGTTGGTGCAGACATCTATCGATTAATTGTGGGTCGGGCCCAACATCGATAACGATTCCGCGATGGTGGTGCAAGTTAATGACCATTGCATCACCCTGCCCAACATCACAATTTGCAACGTGCCAATCTCCAGCTGGAAATCTCTGCACCCAAGAGAGACAGATAATGAGAATTACGAGAATGATTCCGACCTTGGCGCGACCAAGAAAAATGAATAGAACTAAAAGGGCTACTGTAATAAAACCATAGAGCCCAGTTTTTAATGTAAAGACTGGAAATTGTGAAGACCATCGCGCAATCCAAGAAATCCACGCAGCACATGGCTTAATGAGAAAAATGAGTCCGCTTGAAATAGGTGGCGATATTGGAGATATGAGTGCAGCGACAAAACCCACAATCGTGATTGGAGTAACTGCTGGGGCTGCAAGAACGTTGGCGAGAACGCTCATGGGGCTGAGGTATCCCGAAATCGCAACAATGACAGGTGCGCAGAAAATCATTGCTGCAATCGGTGGAGCCAAAACCTTTGGCCTGATCTTTGGAGCGAGTAATAGAAGACCCGCAGTAGCCAGTACAGATAGAACGAAGCCGGGGTCGCGTGCTTGAAAGGGGTCAAGAATCACAACAGCTGCAATAGCAAAACCGAGGGCTGGGAGTGAGTCACGGCCCTTTTTGGTTCCGTGCGCAAAGAGCAGTACTGCAGCCATTGCAGCTGCACGTAATACAGATGGCGACGGGCGAACCAGAGCGATAAATGCTGCAAGCGATAACGCTGTCGCACATAAGCGATAGTTAATTCTTCTAAAAAGGAATTGCATACCCCACAGGACAAAGCTGGAAACAATTGCAAAATTTGCACCACTTACTGCGACTAAATGTGTAAGCCCAGACCTGCGCATATCATTTTTGAAATCGACGCTCTGCTTACTGACATCCCCAATGACCATTCCAGGAATCAACGCACCAGCATCACCCGAACCAGATGCAGCGCGTAGGCCTAGTCGAATTGTGGCGAGGCCGCGAGCCCATCGTGAAGGTGGAGTCAATACCTCGATCCGATGACTGACGATAAGTAGCGCGGCTACTCGTCTCTCTTTGCTCTCTAAGACTTTTGCCTGCACTCGTATTTTCTGTCCAGGTAATAAGCCATCAACGCTACGAGTGGCAGCGATTATTCGCACAGGAATACGTAATGAATATCGATTATCAACTTCGAGCGCTTGCCCAATAAAGCTAAAGGAAGTTGGTGCAAAAGCTGTGCCCAGTATCTTCGGTGCAACTCGCGTCGGGTCAGTCGTGACTTGCAAGACTATTTCAGTTGAAGCGCCTCGGTATTGAGTAATCTGACTGGAGTGCAGGGCAGCAATACGAATCGACATCACGGATGAACCGAGAAGTAGGGCAACAATTAATACTGCAAACCGCTTCTTCTTGCGCGTGGCCACAGTAAGAAGGAGCGCAACCGCAGAAATTCTCCACGGTGCGCTCCAACTTTGAAGCAGTGCACCTATCCAAACCGCTCCCCCAATAGCAAGGGCGCGGCTATCAATTACACGCGCAGCTTCTCTTTGAATTGTGCGAATTTGCTCTGCCCAATGCCGGGAACTTTTAGGAGATCTTCAATGGCAGTAAATGGCCCATTTGCTTTGCGATACGTGATGATGCGATTTGCAAGAACTGGACCGATTCCATCGAGCGACTCAAATTCTTTAGTCGTTGCTCTATTGATCAAGATCGGACCATTCTTGCGAATCGATGTCCGAGAAGTTTTTCCGGTGCTGGTTGAGTATGGATAGACGTATATCTGTTCTCCATCCTTCAAGATTCGCGCCTGATTAATATCGGATGTATCCGCACCTTTCTTGAGACCACCTGCGGCTTTAATTGCTTCTACAACGCGTGCATTCAGGGGAAGCGAATACACGCCTGGGTGAATGACTGCGCCGGCCACGTCAACCATCAAGGTTTGCTGCGAAATGGTTTCGATTTCAAGTGGCGCAGGGGCTGCAATAACTTCCTGAGATGACCCGCGAAGCACATACAGAGCTGTAAGCACAATGACTATGAGCGCAATAATTGCAAGGCCACGTTTCTGGAGTGATGAGTAGCGCAGCTCGCTCCACCAGTTACTTATTTTTGAGAGAGTTTCATTTTCCATCCGCGGATGATGCTAGAAAGTTCTCGGATTAATTCCCTGAAGCTATTCCCTTGTGTATATCTCGGTGCTATTTTTTCGGAATGGAAAATGGCATGATGACATGGCAGCACGGAGATACTGCATACACAATTCTTGGTGACTTACATTCGGGGAAAACTCCATTGGTCGCCTTGCATGGTGGCCCTGGATTCCTCGGCAAGAGCGCAATGACTGTCGCGCAATATGCGGAAAAGTCAGGACGCCCAGCGGTCATCTATGACCAAATTGGATGTGGCTCTTCCTCGCTCTTGAGAGAAAAACCAAAAGAATTCTGGCAGGCAGATATTTTCGTTCAAGAGTTTTACGAACTCATCAAACATTTAGGAATCGAAGATAACTTTGCGATTAACGGGCATTCCTGGGGAGGGTTGCTCGCTGCAGAAATCGCAATTACTCAACCTCGTGGGTTGAAGGCGCTCGTTCTATCTAGCCCACTTGGCGATTCCGATACGTGGGTCGCAGGAGTAAAAGAGCTATTGGCTCAGATGCCGAGCGAAATTTCTTCTGTGATCATCAAACATGAAGAAGCAGGAACAACCGCAACCGACGAATACATGGAGGCTGCCTTCAAGTTCTACGATAAGCATGTTATTCGCATTCCTATGCCGCAAGATATTGTCGAGATATTTGACGAAGCGCTTGCAGATCAGAATGTGTACAACGCTATGTGGGGACCTTCCGAGTTAATGTGCAACGGAACACTTGCCGGACACGTTGTTACGGATCGACTCGATCGCATTATTGCCCCAACTTTGATTATCTCTGGAAAATATGACGAATGCATGGCTTCAACTGCAGGGGCTTATCTATCTGGGATCAAGGGATCACGATGGGAACTCTTTGAAGAGTCCAGCCATCTTTCCTACGTCGAAGAGGCAGCAAAATATCAGCGTGTGATGAATGATTTTCTAGCAGCGAAGTGCTAATTACAGAACGATATTTACAAGCTTTGGCGGGCGGGCGATA
>WLME01000092.1 GCA_009700365.1 Actinomycetota bacterium
CATCTTCATGCGACATCTGTGGCAAGGGACCACGCTTTGGAAATAACGTTTCACACTCACAGGTGAAGACACGTCGTCGATGGAATCCAAATATCCAGCGCGTAAAGACAATCGTTGCAGGCGCGTCTAAGCGTCAGAATGTATGTACTTCATGCCTTAAGGCAGGCAAAGTAACTCGTTAATCTTTTACGGTATGAAATGGCTCCAGGAAACTGGAGCCATTTTCATATCCAGACCAGAAAGTCCTGAGCCTGCAATTGCCGATCCGATTCGAATTCCGGGAAGATTTTCTCCTGTAGCAAGCAGGGCGTGATCTTCTCCCCCTGCAAGAATCCATTGAAATACATCTACATTCAATTCATCCGCAAGCGCTGCGAGTTCGACGAACTCAGCAGCTTTTGAAATCGCCACCTGATCAATAGCAATCTGAACTCCTGATGCAACTGCAATTTGTTCAGCTTGAACAAGGATTGAATCGCTGACATCGGCCATCGCAGTTGCGCCCGAAAAATCAATTGCATAATCCAAAGTAGGCGCAGAAAATTCAGAGAGTGCTTTCTCAGCTGTCTCGCTATTAATAGAAATCTCGCGAGTGAGTAGTTCAAGCCCTGCAGCCGACCACCCTGTAAGAGATGAGAGGTATAGACCGTCTCCGACCTTTGCTCCTGAGCGGAGAATAGGCGATATTGAATTTCCGACTGCAGTCATGGAGATAACAACCTTCATCCCACGGGAAATATCACCACCCACAATAAGTGAACCGGCAAGATCTGCTTCATGCCTGATTCCGCGGGCTAAGTTTTCTATCCACTGCATACTTTCATTTCCGGTAAGTGCAACCGATACGGTGATGAAATCACACTTTCCACCCATCGAGAGGATGTCAGCAATATTTGCTGCAGTGATCTTTCGGCCGATATCGAAAGGTGATGACCACTCAAGCTTGAAGTGCACATCCTCGACTGCCATGTCGGAAGAAATGAGTGATTGAGATTGTGTCGCAACGACGGCGGCATCGTCGCCGATTCCGACCTTAAGCCGCGAATCTGTGGTCGCGAATATCTTTTGTAACACAGATATAACTTCGCGCTCCTGAAAACCCATAGCCACAAGACTAGGACATGAGATAGCGTTAGGTCGAAGTAAACGGTTGAAAGAAGGAATTCACATGTCAGTACAGGCTTACATTTTGATTCAGACAGAGGTTGGCAAGGCTTCATCTGTCGCCGCTGCAATTAACTCGATTCCTGGAGTTTCGCTGGCTGAAGGTGTGACCGGACCTTACGATGTGATCATGCGTGCAGAAGCTCCCTCAATGGAAGAGTTTGGTCGCGCGGTACTCACTAAAGTTCAAGCGGTGCCGGGAATTACCCGCACGCTTACTTGTCCCGTTACTAATTAATTAACGCGCTAAGGCGCTCTGCAGCAAATGCGTAATAACCTCTGAATATCCGATACCTGTTGCCTGCCACATCTTTGGATAGGCCGACGTTCGTGTAAAACCAGGCATTGTGTTGATTTCATTGATAATAATTTCTCCATCGTGAGTCACGAAGAAGTCCACACGTGCCAAACCTCTTGCTCCAATCGCCTTAAATGCAATGAGTGCGTAGCTCTGAATTTTCTCAATAATCTCTGCGCTAAAAGGTGCAGGAATATCTATTCTCGTTGCACCATCGAGGTATTTGGCTTGATAATCGTAAAACTCATATTGAGGATCAATCCACACTTTTCCAGGAATTGATGCCTGTGGAGTTCCATCTATCTCTAGAACTGCACATTCAACTTCAGCACCATCGATGGCACTTTCAATCAAAACTTTAGAATCAAATGAGAGCGCTTCATCCATAGCGGCGGCAAAAGTATTTAACTCCTTAACTTTGACAGTCCCCCGACTGGATCCTCCACGCGATGCCTTAACGAAGAGTGGCATCCCGAGTGGCTCGATTGATTGTGTAACTGTTGAGGGGCTGCGCCTCCACTCATTCTCTGTGACGGTAATACTTGGCGCTATCGCAATACCTGCTGAAGAAAAGAAAGTCTTTGCATCGGACTTATCCATCGCTTGTTCGGATGCAACGGTCCCGCTTCCTACATAGGGAATACCGAGCTGATCGAGATCACTTTGCAGTTGCCCATCTTCTCCATAAGTGCCGTGCAGAACAGGAAAAATAACGTCAACCACAAGCTGCGCCCCGTCTACGGTTATCCCATTTTTCCCGCGAGTTACTTCAGGATAATTTCCGCTTACAGAAGGAAGAGTTCCATTTTCGAGAGAAAGAGGATAATCCAATGGCAAAACCATCCAGTCTCCTTGACGTGAAATGCCAATCAGAATTGGTTCGTACTCACCGCGATTGATAGCTGAGAGGACCCCGCCTGCGGAGAGACAAGAAATCTCGTGTTCGCTTCCAGGACCGCCACATAATATTGCAACGCGTTTCATCGAATAAAGTTTTCTGCTTTAGTGGTGATCTCCATCAGTTTCTGAAGTGCGGCCTCTGGCGATAATTGCTCGCTGACTATTTCTCCAACTGCTTCAATAACTGGCACTTCTACACCCACGCGGTGTGCAATTTCTACAACTGCGCCAGCGGAAGCGACGCCCTCGACAGTTTTGGCAACTTCTTCGCGAGCCTTTGCCATAGAACCGGTGCGCCCTAATACTTCACCGAATGTGCGATTGCGCGATAACGGAGATCCGCAACTTGCAACAAGATCACCCATTCCGGCAAGGCCAGCAGCAGAGAGCGGATCTGATCCATGCGCGGCACATAATCTCGCAACTTCATTGAGACCGCGGGTAATGAGCATCGCTTGAGTATTTTCGCCGAAGCCCATACCAATTGAAATTCCCACTGCTAGCGCAATGACGCTCTTGATTGCACCAGATAATTCGCACCCCATCACATCGATAGATGTGTAGACACGGTAATAAGGAGTGCGGAATAAATCGCGGATTAATTCGGCAAGTTCGATGGTAGGTGCTGCAGCGACGGCACCCGCTGGCTGGCGTAGTACGAGTTCATCGGCCAAATTTGGTCCTGTAATAATTGCAATTTTGTGAGCCCCGAGTACATCTTCAATCACTTCGGTCATGCGCATCTGGGAGCTAATCTCAATACCTTTTAGCGTGCTTACGATCGTTGAGTTCGGCTTGAAGAGAGGCTTCCACTCCTGCAATGTTGCGCGTAGTTGCTGCGCCGGTATAGCCAAGACATAGATTTCTGAGAAGTCAAAAGCCATCTGCAGATCTGTTGTCGCAGCTATTGAAGCTGGCAGCTGATGAGCCCCGAGATACTTTGAATTTGTATGAGAACTCTTAATTTCAGCAATTACATTTTCGCTGCGTCCCCACAGCAGCACTTCATTTCCGGCATCGCTTAATACCTGCGCCATGGTTGAACCCCATGCGCCTGCACCGAATACCGTTACTTTGCTCATTCTCTCTTCTTCTTGAAATTTCCCGTACGAGGCAGATCAGATGTATGAGGGTCAAAGATTACTTCAGGGCGCTTCTCGCCACGAATCTCTTCCAGTAAATCTGTTATTGCGCGCATGATTGCTGCCGTCGCTTCGACGAGCGCCTGGGGATCATCGCCTTTTCCGAACCATTTCGAGAGATCAACTGGCTTACCCGCGCGAATGATGATTGTCTTGCGCGGAAAAAGATTGAGCTTGGTTGTGTAATTCGGAACCACTAATTGGGATCCCCACTGAGCAATCGGAATTACGGGTGTATTTGTCTGAAGTGCCAAACGTGCACAACCCGTCTTTGCAATCATCGGCCACATATCTGGGTCACGAGTGAGTGTTCCCTCGGGATATACGCCGAGCATATGTCCTTGTTCGAGAATTACCTTGGCGTGATCAACGGCCTTGCGTGCATCGGCGCTTTCTCGCTCAACAGGAACTTGGCCTGCTGCCAATAAAATCTTTCCTATAACGGGGACCTTAAACACTCCGGATTTTCCGAGGTATCGAGGGGCGCGACCATTTCGATAAAGAAAATGGGTAAAAACCAATACATCAAGATATGACATGTGGTTACTTGCAACGATGACTCTGCCCGTTGAAGGAATATTCTCAGCGCCATTCCAATCACGCTTCATGAGAATATTGAAAATTGGAATAATGATATTTGCGCAGATTTTAAAGGTGAGATTTGTGCCGAGCGGATACCCACGAGGTGGCGCGTATCGAACTTTGAACTCAGCCATGTTTCAAATCCTAACTGCAAAAAAATCAGGGCCCGCAGTTTGCGAGCCCTGATTTTGAAAAAGAAGAATTAACGCTTCTTCTTAGCTGCCTTCTTGACAACCTTCTTCTTTGCAGGAGCCTTCTTAGCTGCCTTCTTGACAACCTTCTTAGCTGCCTTCTTCTTTGCTGGAGCCTTCTTAGCTGCCTTCTTTGCAGCTGGCTTAGCAGCAGCCTTTGGAGCTGGCTTTACTTCTGGCTTAGGTGCTGGACCGAGCTTGCGATCGCCAGCGATAACTTCCTTAAGTGCCTTTGCAGGTAGGAAGCGTGCCTTCTTTGAGGCCTTGATCTTGATTGTTTCGCCGGTGAATGGGTTACGTCCCATACGTGCCTTGCGATCAACCTTCTTGAACTTACCGAAATCGTTGATCATTACATCTTCACCCTTTGACATGGTGCGTGTAATTGTGTCGAAAACGATTTCTACAGCGTGTGCTGCTTCCTTCTTGCTGTCGTTGAAGTGTGGGGCCAACGCGGCAATGAACTGGGCCTTATTCATCTAAATCCCCTTAGATTTAAGCGTAAATTAAGCGTTCGCTTAACTTGTGGCTAAAACTTAAACCTTTTAA
>WLME01000093.1 GCA_009700365.1 Actinomycetota bacterium
ACTCATTTTAACTGCAGGAAAATCGCGACTTGTAGCCGCCGATCGAATTCCAACTCCGGAAGAAGATTTAGAAGCGATGAGAGATAATTCCCCAACAACAAGCTAGTGGGCTGCCTCATTCCAGCTCTTTCCAATACCAACTGAAACATCGAGCGGGGCGCGAAGTGGGTAGGCCTTACCCATCTGTACGCGAACTAATTCAGAGACTTCATCTATCTCTTTGGAGACTACTTCGAGAATCAATTCATCATGTACTTGCAAGAGCAATCTAGAAGTGTATTTGCCATCCAACAGCGCACCTTGAACGTTAAGCATCGCTTGCTTAATGATGTCAGCTGCAGATCCTTGTATAGGAGCGTTTAAGGCCATTCGCTCTGCAACTTCACGGCGCTGTCGATTATCGTGAAGAAGATCAGGCAGATATCGACGGCGACCCATCACAGTTTCCGTATAGCCAACTTTGCGCGCATCCTCAACCACGGTTTTGAGGTAATCGCGAATACCGCCGAAACGTTCGAAGTATCGATCCATTAAATCCTGCGCCGCGGGCGGCGTTAAATCGAGTTGCGCAGCAAGTCCGTATGAACTGAGACCATATGCAAGTCCGTATGACATCGCCTTAATCTGTCTTCGCATTTCAGGATCCACATCACTTGCCTTAACACCAAAGACTTCTGCAGCAACAGTTGCATGCAAGTCTTCACCCGATTCAAAGGCTTTCAATAAGTGTTCATCGTTAGAAAGATGAGCCATGATACGCATCTCAATTTGACTGTAATCGGCAGTCAGTAGCGCATCGAAACCAGTACCCGAAATAAAACATTCACGAATTTTGCGACCCTCTTCGGTGCGGACAGGAATATTTTGTAGGTTCGGACCTACAGACGAGAGGCGCCCAGTTGCTGCCACAGTCTGCGCAAAGTGGGTGTGAATTCTCTTATCCTTTTGGATTTCGACAAGGAGACCTTCAATCGTTGTTGCAAGCTTCTTAGTTTCACGGATTCGGAGGAGCGCAGCAAGAAGTGGATGCGAAGTTTTTTCGAAGAGCCAGTTCAAGGCATCAGCATCTGTGGTGAAACCGGTCTTGATCTTCTTTGTCTTAGGCAGACCGAGCTCATCGAAGAGAACAACTTGCAACTGTTTTGGAGAAGCCACATTAAATTCATGGCCCGCTGCATCGTGAGCAATCTTTGTTTCACGAGCAACTTCCCCATCAAAGAAAGCAGCAAGAGTTTCAAGGCCCTTCTTATCAACTGCAATCCCGCGGTTCTCCATCAGCGCCAGCAAATCAGCAATCGGGAGTTCTAGTTCTTGATAGAGCTTTGCAAGACCTCGATCGCTCAGCTCTTTAGTGAGTGAATCACGCAGACCAAAGAGTGCGCATGCAGTCGTGAGAAGTACTTGCTCGGGTGAAGATTCATCTATCTGACTTCCATCGCCCCAACGTTCGAGAAGGTCTTTAACCTCTTGCGAGCGAACACCTGGATTAACAAGGTAGGCAGCAAGTGATGTATCAAAAATAACGCCCGTGAGCCCATTCTCGCGTGCCACAGCCTTCGCATCATGAGCAATCTTTTCAACGGCAGAATTATTGGCCCACTCCCCCATCTCGGATGAATGGACAAGGAATGCAGTTGCTTTATCGAGCGCAACTGCATAGCGATGGAGTCGATCGTCGATGAGTTCATAAGCGATAGAGATTGGCCCTGTGTGCGCCGAAATTTTCTTATCCACTTCATCTGCAGTTATGACTGCAGAGTCAATATCTGAACCAAAGAGCGAGAACTCTGGCTCAGATATCTGCGAAGTCTTCTTCGCTGGAGCAGTATCGCCACCGGAAGAGATAACTTTGAGACGATCTTTCAGTGTACGAAATTCGAGTTGTTCAAAGAGAGCGGTGAGATCAGATTCAGTCACACCGCTCCAGGAAAGGGCATCAATCGTAAATTCAATCGGTGCATCATGAATGAGCTGTGTGAGTTCGCGGTTGCGTTTCACATTGTCAATGTTGGCTCGAAGAGACTCACCGACTTTTCCGCCGACCTTCTCGGCCTGCGCAAGTAGTTCGGTCAGTGATCCATATTCGACCACCCACTTCGCTGCAGTCTTTTCACCGACTCCGGGAATCGAAGGCAAGTTATCACTAGGGTCTCCACGAAGCGCAGCAAAGTCCGGATATTGCTCAGGCGACATTCCGTACTTCTCTTGGACCGCCTCTGGCGTCATTCGTGCCATCTCCGAAACTCCACGCTTGGGATAGAGAACTGTCGTCTGAGGCGTTACTAGTTGAAAGCTATCGCGATCACCAGTACAGATGAGAACTTCGGCTCCCTCTTTCTCTGCCCGCTTGGTAATTGTGGCGATGATGTCATCGGCTTCATAGCCCTCAATTTCAAATTGATTAATACCAAACCCTTGTACAAGTTCGTGAAGATATGACATCTGTGAACGAAATTCATCGGGAGTCTTTGCGCGGTTAGCTTTGTACTCTGGAAAAATCTCGGTCCGAAATGTTTTTCGTGAGACATCGAAAGCGACGGCTACATGCGTGGGTTTCTCATCCTTCAATAGCGAAATCAACATGGTGGCAAAACCGTAGATCGCATTTGTGTGCTGGCCTTGGGCTGTCGTGAAATTCTCAGCAGGAAGTGCGAAGAAGGCGCGATAAGCCATCGAGTGGCCATCGATAAGGAGCAATCTTTTTTTCTTCACATCACCTAGCGTAGCCATGGCGCTCATCATAGATATAAACTCACTCACTATGACGGAACCAGATTACTTAGCAATCATTAAAGAACGTGGTCAAGGCGCTCTCGATATCAAAATGGGTATCGAAATGCTTGAAGTCTCGCCTCAGCGATTAGTCGCACGCATGCCTGTTGAAGGCAACACGCAACCGATGGGGCTACTGCATGGTGGAGCAAATGTCGTTCTCGCAGAATCTCTGGGATCTATCGGTACACAGTTACATGCTGGCCCTGATCGAAAGATTGTGGGCGTTGATATCAACGCAACTCACCATAAGTCAGCAACGAGTGGTTATGTCACAGCAGTGGCAACCCCTATCTCACTTGGTCGCACACTCTGTGTCTATGAAATCGTAATAACAAACGAGGCAGGTCAGCGAACATGCACTGCTCGCATAACCTGCCTCATACTTAATTCTTAATTACTCGTTAGTGAGCACCAGTTCCAAGGTAAGCCTCACGTACCGCAGGATCATTAAGTAAGTCTGCAGCTGCTGCTTCCTTTGTAACATTTCCTGTTTCGAGAATGTAGGCACGGTGTGCACGTTGCAGCGCCTGCTGTGCATTCTGCTCAACTAAGAGAATTGTTACGCCCTGCTTATTGATTTCAGTGATGATGCGGAAGATATTTGCAATCATCTGAGGAGCAAGACCCATTGAAGGCTCATCGAGAAGAAGAACCTTTGGACGTGCCATTAAAGCGCGACCCATCGCAAGCATCTGCTGTTCTCCACCTGAAAGAGTTCCACCAGCTTGGCCAGCGCGCTCCTTCAGACGTGGGAACAATGTGTAAACGCGCTCTAGATCTTCATCCATCTCTGCTTTGCGATCTTTGCGATTGAACTTACCCATTTCAAGATTTTCAAGAACAGTCATACCAGGGAAAATTCCGCGACCTTCTGGTACCTGCGAGATACCGAGATCAACACGCTTATGTGCCGGTATCTTGTTGATATCTTCTCCATCAAATGTAATTGATCCACTTGATACAGGACGTAGTCCTGAGATGGTCTTAAGAATCGTTGTCTTACCAGCGCCGTTAGCGCCAATCAGCGTGACGATCTCACCTTGGTTTACGACAACTGATACACCTTTGATCGCTTCAATCTTGCCGTAGTGAACACGAAGATCTTTGATTTCAAGACGCATCTGCAGGCACTCCTAGGTAAGCCTCAATAACTCGAGGGTCATTTTGTACAACTGATGGAAGATCATCAGCAATCTTCTGACCAAAGTCCAGAACTGCAACACGATCAGAGATTCCCATAATCAGAGACATATCGTGCTCAATGAGAAGCACGGTGTATCCCTTATCGCGAATCTTCTTAATCAGATTTGCTAGTTCAACCTTTTCAGCAGGGTTAAATCCTGCTGCTGGTTCATCAAGCAACAACAACTGTGGCTCTGTACCGAGTGCGCGAGCAATCTCGAGACGACGTTGATCACCATAGGGAAGATTCTTTGCAAGTTGGTCGGCTCGATGATCAATGCCCATCAGCGCCAACAACTCGAGTGCTCGAGCCTTGCTTTCTTTTTCTTCGCGACGGTTGAGCGGAGTACCAAGAAGGGCACGAACAAGTCCTGTCTTCTTGTGAACGTCGGTTGCGGTGATGACATTTTCAAGTGCTGTCATATCTCCAAAGAGACGAACATTCTGGAATGTGCGCGCAAGGCCTGCTTTAGTTACTTGGTGACGTTTCTTACCCTTGAGGTTCTCTCCCTTAAAGAGAATCTCGCCCGATGTAATCGGATATACGCCAGTTACAACGTTGAAGACTGTTGTTTTGCCTGCGCCATTGGGTCCAATGAGTGCGCAAATTTCGCCTTCGTTAACATGGAAGTTGACCTCACTGAGAGCGGTCACGCCACCAAACTTAATGGTGACGTTTTTGAGTTCAAGGATTTTCTTGGACATTTACTTTGAACCCTTCTC
>WLME01000094.1 GCA_009700365.1 Actinomycetota bacterium
CGCTAGATCGCCTTTATGTTGGCGAAGATCGCAGGGATCTAGGCCGTCTGGTTCAACAGCCACAAATGTCTGGGTCACAAATTTTTGATCATCGCCAAAAGCTTTCATTGCAGCTTTCTGCCCTGCCGCGTCTCCATCGAATGTGAAAATCACTTCTCCTCGGAAGGTGTCGGCATCCATCAGCAAGCGTCGAATGATGCGGATGTGATCATCACCGAATGCGGTTCCGCAAGTTGCCACTGCTGTAGTTATTCCAGCCAAATGACATGCCATTACATCGGTGTAGCCCTCGACAACGACAACCTGGCGACTCTTGGCTATATCTTTCTTCGCCATATCAAGTCCGTACAGAACTTGTGATTTCTTATAAATTGGAGTCTCTGAAGTATTGAGATACTTCGGGCCTTGATCTTCATCATCGCTAGCTAACTTTCGTGCACCAAAACCAACGACGTCCCCAGAGATATCTTTAATGGGCCACATCACTCGATTACGGAATTTATCGATGGGTCCGCGTTCACCCATCTTTGAGAGTCCAGCTTCTTCAAGTTCTTCGATAGTAAATCCAGCAGCGCGCAGATGTTTAGTGAGTCCATCCCAACCGTTGGGAGCATAACCAACGCCAAAAGCATCACATGCAGCTTTATCAAAACCACGCTTTGTTAAGAGATCGCGACCATGGGCTGCATCAGGTGAAGTGTTGAGCAAATCTTGAAAGAACTTAGCCGCTGCAAGATTTGCTGCGTAGAGACGTGATCGTTGCGATGTTGGCTGTGAAGGGCCGCCTTCTTCGTAGCGCAAGGTGTAGCCGATTTGCGAAGCAAGACGTTCAATAGTTTCGGTAAATGAAAGATGATCGGTCTTCATCATAAAGTCGATGACATCTCCACCGACTCCACAACCAAAGCAGTGATAATAATTTTTTGAAGGTGTTACATGAAAAGAGGGTGACTTTTCGTCATGAAATGGACAGAGACCTTTCTTCTGTCCCCCGCCAGCGTTCTTGAGAGCAACACCTGCGGCGGTGACTACCTCATCGATATGTGCATGTTCGCGCACATAGACGATGTCATCGGCTCTGATTCGTCCGCTCATGTTCCTACCTTAGCGACGCTTCGAAAGGTGCGCATGGAGCGCATATGCGCCAGGGTCAGTCAGGCTTGCAATCTGGTCGACGACGACTCGAAGTCGCTCTGAATCGGTAGTCGCCATTTTCCAATCATCTTCAAAGATGGGGTCAAGTTCATTTGGAGCCGCCTCAAAGAGCATCTCAACGAGTTCGTGAATCACAACTTGCTGCTTTGCATAACGCTCCTGCGATGCGGCGGCGTTAATCAGGTAATGGCCCGCGACAGCCTTAAGGAAATCCACTTCAATCTTCTGGTCTCGAGGTATCTCAAGATTTGCACTGTAACGCGTCAGAGGTCCGTTGCCATGAACGCTGCGAGTTTCAAGTTCTGCTGCGAGAACAAAACGGCCAATCAATTGTGAAGTCGTGTCCTTTAAGCGAGCAAGAGCGCGATGAGTGCGATCAAAAGAAGCTGGCCAGCATGAAAGATTCTGCAATCGAGTGAGCGCTTGAGCAACCTCGTCCTTTGTTGCATCGCTCTTATATCCGTCAACCATTTCTTTATACAAAATATCAAAATCTCTATCAAAGTTCTTAACGCTAATCTGGCCTGCAAAGATTGCATCTTCTAAATCATGAACTGAATATGCGCAATCATCAGACCAATCCATAATCTGAGCTTCTATACATTTTCGACCTATGGGAGCACCTTCGCGAACCCAGGTAAAAATCTCAACATCATCGTCATAGACTCCAAACTTGCGAGGATTTTCGGCGCGAGCCCATGGATACTTCGTTGCAGCATCGAGAGATGCACGAGTTAGGTTTAACCCCAGACTTTTTCCATTACTGTCGACGGTCTTTGCTTCAATGCGTGTAAGTAATCGAAACGATTGGGCATTGCCTTCGAATCCACCACATGGTTCGGCAATCTCTGCAAGTGCTTCTTCACCGTTGTGACCAAATGGTGGGTGGCCCATATCGTGTGAAAGACATGCTGTTTCAAGGAGATCAGGATCAGCCCCCAGAGATTCACCGAGTTCGCGACCAATCTGTGCACATTCGAGCGAGTGCGACAGACGTGTGCGTTGAAAATCGTTTTCCCACGGGACAGCAACTTGAGTCTTTGCAGCTAGGCGACGAAGCGCAGCCGAATGGATAACTCGTGCGCGATCTCGCATAAATTCTGTGCGGCCAGGACGTTTTGCTGGTTCATCAAGAAAGCGCTCTTGATCCGAGGCGCTGTAATTACTGGATGAAGTCATGGACATACCTTACAAGTTCGCTATTTGTCAGATGATCAGAGATATGAATTCCTCGACGCCCTAGCGTGATGTAGGCCAGATACGCACCTGCTTCGCGAATCAGATAGCGATAGTGTGAATTTGCTAATGAATTAGGTCCAGTCTGGGCGGGCGAACATGTTGCCACCGCCCCCAAATCATTTGCCATCGTCATTGAACGATGACAGTGATACGCATCGGTTGCAATGATGACGTTATATATCTTTCTCTCTTTCATGACTTTTACATAAGCCTGAGTTTGACTCTGAGTATCGCGCCCAATGGGGATTGAAATTACTTGCTTCTTCGATATCCCATGATGTGTCAGCCAATATCTTCCGGATGCAGCTTCGGTCGTGCGATCTCCGGGCGCACCAGATCCCACCGTGATGATCAGAGGCGCATACCCTAAATCCTTTATTCGTTTCGCCTCAAGAAGTCTGGCAAGTAAGACTTCACTTGGTACGCCATTGAGTTGAGATGCACCAGGAATAACAATCACTTCAGCCTTCGTGCGAAATGGTGGATTATGAGCAGAATTCCACGTCACGAAAATTGCATATGTCGGAATAATGACAACAATCGCAAGTACGAGCGAAATAGCGCGGCGAATTAATTTAAACATTAGCCACCAGAAAACATATCTTCAACGTCGAGATGAATCATCTCGTCTGGATCGTTGAGCCATCCATCTGGCAATGTCGGCGGTCGACCGCTACTTGTTCGACCGCGGGGTTTCTCGCCAATCTCGACCGGGTATGGCTGATCATCGAGTTGATTTAACAATGAGCGAAGTTCGCTAAGTGAGCCCACCATGCCAAATTGTCGACGTAATTCAGAAGGAACACGGAAGCCCTTGAGGTACCACGCCATATGTTTTCGTAAATCACGGCAGCCACGATCCTCAGATTCGAAATACTCGACAATCAATTCACCATGACGGAACATCACTTCGCTTACTTCATAGAGCGTGGGTAATACGCGGTTACTGCCACCATTAAATGCATCTACTAAATCAGCAAATAACCATGGGCGACCAAGACATCCGCGCCCTACAACTACTCCAGCGCACCCCGTTTGGCGCACCATCTCTGCGCCATCAGCACCTGACCAGATATCTCCATTACCTAAAACTGGCACACCAGTGGGTTTCAGGTGTTCAACCAAATTCTTAATGGCAGACCAGTCGGCTTTTCCTTCATACATTTGTTGTGCAGTGCGAGCATGAAGTGCAACCCAAGCAACACCAAGATCAGCTGCTGATTTTGCTGCCTCTAAATATGTGTGGTGATCGGTATCGATACCAATACGCATCTTCACCGTTACGGGAATTCCATAAGGCTTTGCGTTATCTACTGCAGCTTTCACAATCTCGCGGAAGAGATTGCGTTTAAAGGGAAGCGCTGCTCCCCCGCCTTTTCTGGTTACTTTTGGAACAGGACAACCAAAGTTCATATCGATGTGATCGGCTAAGTTTTCGCGACCAATCATCTTTACCGCTTCACCCATATGATGAGGATCAACGCTATATAGCTGAACTGAACGTGGCCATTCACCTGCACCTGGTTCAATCATGCGCAGCGTTTCAGGAATGCGCTCGAGCAAAGCGCGAGCAGTCACCATCTCGGAGACGAAAAGACCTGCTCCTTGTTCGCGACAGAGCATGCGAAATGGTGCATTGGTAATTCCTGCCATCGGTGCAAGCACCACAGGAGGGTCTACTAGATGGACTCCATCTTTGAGCGGGAGCTGTAAGGGATCTAGCAGCCGAGTAGACGTGGCGCTAGCCATGCTTCTACTTGGTCAATAGCAATACGTTCTTGCGCCATTGTGTCGCGATCTCGAATTGTGACTGCTTGATCTTCTAGTGTTTCAAAATCGATAGTGATGCAGTACGGAGTACCGATTTCATCCTGGCGGCGGTAGCGACGACCGATTGCACCAGAATCATCGAAATCAATATTCCAGTTCTTGCGCAATTGCGCAGCCAGGTCGCGTGCCTTGGGTGATAGATCTGCGTTACGTGAAAGTGGAAGAACTGCAGCTTTTACAGGGGCCAGACGATGATCGAACTTCATCACTGCGCGCTTTTCCATCTCGCCCTTTGCATTTGGGGCTTCATCTTCGGTGTAGGCATCCATCATAAATGTGAGCGTGCAGCGATCTACACCTGCTGCAGGTTCGATGACATATGGAGTCCAGCGCTCATTCTTCTCTTGGTCGAAGTAAGAGAGATCCTTACCTGAGGCCGCCGAGTGAGCTTTTAGGTCGAAATCTGTACGGTTTGCAATACCTTCGAGCTCGCCCCATTCGGTGCCATTGAACTCAAACTTGTACTCAATATCGGTTGTGCCCG
>WLME01000095.1 GCA_009700365.1 Actinomycetota bacterium
CGCACTTGGATCTTCTTCGCCAGTTTCGACAACTACGCGCACAGGAAGTCCCATCGCCTTTGCAAAGTCGAGGTCGCGTTGATCGTGAGCAGGAACTGCCATGATTGCGCCGGTTCCATAATCAGCCAACACATAGTCAGATGCCCAGATAGGAAGCTTCTCGCCATTGACTGGATTGATTGCAAAGCGCTTTAAATCAACGCCAGATTTAGGGCGATCTGTTGCAAGGCGATCGATATCAGATGCTGCCTTAATCTTCTCTAAATAAGTTTTGAATTCTGCTTCAACGGGTGTGCCAGCAGCAAGTTCGGCAGCCAGTGCTGAGTCAGCTGCAACAACCATAAATGTTGCACCGTATAAAGTATCGGGACGTGTTGTGTAAATCGTGACAGGTTCGTCACGGCCTTCAATAATGAAGTTAACGTTTGCCCCTTGCGAACGACCGATCCAGTTGCGCTGCATCAGAAGAACTTTTTCAGGCCACTTTCCTTCGAGTTCTGACATGTCATCGAGCAAGCGATCTGCATAATCGGTAATCTTGAAATACCACTGGTTGAGCTTCTTCTTCGTCACAGCTGTATCGCATCGTTCGCAGAGACCTGCTACTACTTGTTCATTAGCCAATACTGTCTGACAGCCTGGGCACCAATTAACTGCAGAATCTTTGCGATACGCCAATCCTCGGTCGTGAAGTTTGGTAAAGAGCCATTGATTCCACTTGTAGTACTCGGGGTCGCATGTGTTGAATACGCGATCCCAGTCGAATGAACACGCATAACGTCGCATCGATGCCTTTTGCGTCGCAATGTTTTCGTAGGTCCAGATTCGCGGATCTTCATTTCGTTTAATGGCAGCATTTTCCGCCGGTAACCCAAATGCATCCCAACCGATTGGGTGCATGACGTTAAATCCTTTTTGAATCCAATAACGTGCAATTACATCGCCGAGTGCATAGGCCTCTGCATGGCCCATATGTAAATCACCCGATGGGTAAGGAAACATGTCGAGTACATACTTCTTGGGGCGTGAATCATCGGCACGACCAGATTTAAATGGTTCGAGCTTGTCCCAAATAGGCAGCCACTTCTCTTGCACGTATGCAAAATCGTATGCCGCGTGTTCGCGTTCTGTACTCACGTGGAGATAAGGGGAATCGAACCCCTAACCTCTTCCATGCCATGGAAGCGCGCTACCAATTGCGCCATATCCCCGCTATTAAAAAGCGAACTTTACCGCACTGAGTCCGGTAGTTCTCCGCCGGATTCTTCCCCGTAGACGGGCTCTGGAATTGATCCTGCATTATGTTCTGCAAGAAACCAACCTTTAACTGGGCTTTGACCAAGTATTGACCACGATGCATTTGATAACATTGGGATGCGGGTCCAATGAGAATAAGGGAGATTTAGGTAGTGGCCCAATAAGCAACGAGCGGTTCCACCATGTGTTGTGACGACAAGCAGTTGGTTTTCTTTTCCAGCGAGTGCATCTTCAATTGCTGCAGCTGCACGGGCTGCAACCTGGCTACGTGTTTCTCCTATATCGCCTGCAGGGATATCGTCTCCGTCTAACCATCGTACAAAGTTGTGAAGATCTGCAGCGCGATTTTCTGCACCTGTCTTACCTTCCCAATTGCCTCCATTGGTTTCACGAAGTCTCTCGTCGATTCCAATTTCAAGTTTTACTATTTCAGCCAGCGCATGAGCGGTATTGCGCGCGCGATCTAAATCGCTTGAAATAATCATCGTAGGTTCCATTGGCGCAAGAATTTTTGCCGCGTGCGCAACTTGAAACTTGCCGACTTCATTGAGCGGAATATCAGAATGTCCCTGAAAGCGATTGGCTATATTCCAATCAGTTTGACCGTGACGCCACAGAAGAATGCGATTAGCCACGTGCTGCTTCCTCTTTAACGATATCGAGTTCAATCTTTGGGCAGTCATTCCACAAACGATCGAGCATGTAATAGCGACGCAGTTCAGTTGATTGGATATGAACTACAAGGTCTGAGTAATCTAGAAGAACCCATTCATCGCTGCTTTCGCGGCGAATAGGTTTATCTCCTACTAAGCGAAGCTGCTCTTCGACTTCATCCGCGATCGCATCAATCATCTTTGCATTGGATGCAGTGATAATCAGGAAGACTTCGCTGAGAACACTCTGATCAGAGAGGTCCAAAGCGACAAGTTCAGTTCCAAACTTATCTACTGCAGCGCGGGCAGCAATTTGGGTGCGTTCGACGCAGGCTTTACTTGCTGGCATAGAGGTTGTGCTCCTTTATATAGGCCGCAACGGCCGCGGGTACTGCATCAGATTTATGTGCGCGGATATCGGTGGCAGAAACTGCAATCGCATCAACGCTTGTATTGTGATTGCCAGGAAAATCTGGGCGATCGATCACAACAAACTCAACTAACTTCTTCAGCTCTTCTGCGCGATGCCACTGATCAATCTTCTCGTATGCATCAGTACCTACAACGAGGACAATCGTGTCCCCTATGTAACTTTGAGCCACAGCTTCGACAGTATCAATTGTGTAGCTCGGTCCTTCGCGTAAAATTTCTATGGGATTTACTTCAACATGATCTTTAATTTCTGCAGGGAGCTCGTTGATTGCCAGTTGGCACATCGCGCGTCGCTGAGCACCAGTAGCGTGTGGATCATTTTCTCGTAGACGTGGCTGTCCAGCAGGAAGAACCAGAAGGTGATCTACGATTTTCCGTGCGATTAATTGTTGAATGACATGGATATGACCATTATGAATTGGGTCGAATGTCCCGCCGTAAAGCCCTACGCGCAATGTGTGCTACTTATCGAGGCGAAGAACGACATACAAAAGGAATGCAAAGACACCAAAGGCTATTAATCCAAATGCATACGGTGGAACTGGAAGTTCGCGGGTTGCTTCGCCGAGTGTGATCATGACGCAAGATTACTACTTACCTGCAAGAAGTTCTAAAAAGCGCGCCTCATCAATGATTGTGACGCCTAACTCTTGTGCTTTCGCCAACTTTGAACCTGGGTCGCTGCCTACCAAAACGAAGTCAGTCTTCTTCGATACAGATGAAGAAGGTTTTCCACCATGAGCGGTGATGGTTTCAGCGATAGAGTCGCGAGTGAATCCTTCAAGTCCGCCTGTTACCACAAAGGTAAGCCCTGCCAATGTCTGCGGAAGGTCTGCGCTTTTCTCTTTAGCCATTGCAACACCGGCATTAGTCCATTCATGAATAATGTTGCGATGCCAATCAACGTCAAACCATTCGACTATTGATTGAGCAATCACTTCACCGACACCATCAATATCGGCAAGTTCTGAAACAGATGCCTTAGAGATTAACTCCATGCTACCGAAGTGTGTTGCAAGTGCCTGTGCTGCCGTTGGCCCCACATGACGAATCGAGAGGGCAACAATTGTTCTCCACAAAGGGCGAGACTTTGCCTCCTTGAGCGCATCTAATAGCTTCTCGAGATTCTTTCCCTTTGAACCATCTTTCTTTTTAAAGAAATCTGATTTCATCAACGTGGATTCGGTCAAAGAGAATAGATCTGCCTCATCTGTAATTATTTTGTCTTGCAACAATGCGACTGCGGCTTCATATCCCAGGACATCGATATCCAGCGCTGCTCGAGAACCGATGTAATAGATACGTTCGCGTAGCTGTGCCGGACAACTTCGCGTATTAGGGCATCGGATATCAACATCGCCTTCAGTGATTGCTCGTAAATCACTTCCGCATTCGGGGCATTGTGTCGGCATGACAAATGCCTTCTCTTTGCCTGTGCGCTTATCCAACACGGGACCTAAAACCTCAGGGATAACGTCTCCGGCTTTTCGAATAATTACTGTGTCGCCAATCAAAACACCTTTGCGTTCGATTTCTTCCTGATTATGCAAGGTTGCATTGGTGACTGTTGAGCCAGCAACTTTGACGGGTTCCATAAATGCAAATGGCGTGACACGACCTGTGCGGCCAATACTTACCTTGATATCCAACAACTTAGTTGTTACTTCTTCAGGTGGATATTTAAATGCAATCGCCCACTTAGGTGCGCGTGATGTAAACCCGAGATTCTTCTGCTCAGCGATGCTATCGACCTTAATGACTACTCCATCAATTTCGTGCTCAACATCGTGGCGATGAATGTTGTAATTCTCAATAAAATCAAGGACTTCCTTGCGACTCTTACATACTGTGAAGCGGCTAGAAGTTGGAAGTCCCAGACCCTTCAATTGTGCATATGCATCTGATTGAGAGGTAAAAGAAATTCCTTCACTTGCGCCGATGCCGTGAACGACTACATCAAGTGGACGGGACGCAGTGATGCGAGGATCTTTTTGGCGCAAGGATCCTGCAGCAGAATTTCGGGGGTTGGCAAAAAGTTGCTTGCCTGCCTCTTCTAACTCTTCATTAAGTTGATTAAATGCGGCGACAGGGAAGAACACTTCTCCGCGAACTTCGATTAAGGAAGGAATTTTCTTGCCTTGAAATGTGTGCGGCAAACCTTTAATCGTTTTGACGTTGAGCGTGACATCTTCTCCGGTGACTCCATTGCCACGGGTAAGTGCGCGGGTCAGCTGGCCATTTTCGTACAATAAATTGATTGCAAGCCCATCAACTTTGAGTTCGCAGAGATAGTC
>WLME01000096.1 GCA_009700365.1 Actinomycetota bacterium
CCGGGTAGAAGGAGCAATCGCCTAATGAGTTTCTTCTCAAAGAAGACTGGCGCTCATCAGTGGCGTGGAGTAATCGAGGAATATCGCCATCGTCTACCGGTGACTTCACAAACACCTGTCGTAACTTTGCGCGAAGGTGGAACACCTCTTGTATATGCATGCGTTTTATCAGAAATGCTTGGAAATAATGTATGGGTTAAGTTTGAAGGCATCAATCCGACCGGATCATTTAAAGATCGCGGAATGACAATGGCAATCACCAAAGCAGCCGAAGATGGCGCTAAGGCAGTTATATGTGCATCAACAGGAAACACATCTGCATCTGCAGCAGCATATGCGGTAAAGGCAGGAATGGTTCCGGCGGTTTTGATTCCTGAAGGAAAAATCGCAATGGGCAAACTCGCACAGGCAGTCGTGCATGGCGCAAAGTTGTTACAAGTCGATGGAAACTTTGATGATTGTTTAGTTCTCGCGCGTGATCTCTCTGAACATTATCCGGTTTCACTTGTTAATTCAGTAAACCCATATCGAATCGAAGGACAGAAAACGGCAGCTTTCGAAGTTGTCGATATGTTGGGAGACGCACCTGATATTCACACATTGCCAGTAGGTAACGCAGGAAATATCACTGCTTACTGGAAGGGCTACAACGAATATCGCACAGATAAGATGTCTACGAAGTTGCCACAAATGTGGGGATTCCAGGCGGCAGGAGCAGCACCGCTCGTTACCGGAACGCCCGTTGCAAAGCCTGAAACAATTGCAACTGCAATCCGTATTGGAAATCCCGCGTCATGGGAACAAGCAATTGCAGCTCGCGACGAATCAGGCGGTCTCATTGATTCCGTTACTGATGAAGAAATTCTTTCGGCATATCACTTGCTCGCATCTAAAGAAGGAATTTTCTGCGAGCCATCATCTGCCGCTGGCCTTGCAGGGCTTATTAAGTATAAAAATGCCGGAAAGCTTCCGAAAGATAAGACAATCGTTATTACATGCACCGGCAATGGTCTAAAAGATATTCCGTGGGCCCTTGAAGGCGCTGCAGATCCTGTCGTAGTTCCCGTAAATGCAGATGCAGCAGCTAAAGCTCTTGGCTTAGTGAAGAACTAGAGAAACAATTGCGCCATGTCTAAACCAACTTTCAAAGCTAATCCGATACAGGTACAGGTCCCTGCGACCTCTGCAAACTTGGGCCCTGGATTTGATTCATTCGGGTTAGCTTTTGGAATGCATGATCGATATGTCGCACAGATTCTTGATGAAGGCGGACTTGATATCGATGTCACTGGCGAAGGCGCCGATGAAGTACCTCGCACTGATAAGAATTTGCTCGTCAAGGCGATGTATAAAGGTTTTGATTTCCTCGGAGGCAAACCCAAAGGTCTTGCAGTACGTGCGCTCAATGTGATTCCTCATGGACGTGGTTTAGGTTCGTCTGCTTCGGCAATTATTGGTGGCTTAGTTCTTGCACGTTCCTTGGTGCTTACTGGCACAGACAAGATGAGCGATGAAGCCTTGCTCAATCTTGCGAATGAGATGGAAGGTCACCCCGACAATGTAGCTGCGGCACTCTATGGTGGAGCCACCGTTGCTTGGCAAGATGTGGCTAATGGAAAGGCTGTTGCACATGCGATTGCACTTCCGGTTGATCCGCGAATAAAGGTGATGGCATTTATCCCTTCAACTCCGCTGGCGACGAAGAAGGCTCGAACTATGTTGCCAGATTCAATTCCCTTCGCCGATGCACAGCGAAATTCAATCAATAGCGCACTGATGACGCAGGCACTCACAATTCGCCCTGACCTGCTCTTTACCGCCACAGAAGATTTTCTTCATCAGTCATATCGCCAAGAAGCAATGCCTTCATCTTTTGCGCTGATGACAAAACTTCGTGCTGCAGGAATCGCAGCTTTTATCTCGGGAGCAGGCCCAACAGTCCTCGCACTTCATACAGAAGAGGAAGAGGAGACGATCCAACTTTCACGCGCTGGCGGAGCTAAATTTGACGGTAAATCTCTCGAAATTGCTAGCCGCGGAGCCACCCTGCTATAGTTTTGCCATCAGTTCGAGCCCAGTAAGTTAAGGGTCAATAGTAAAGAATTGATAAATCTAAGCAGTAAAAAATTTAGAAAATAAATCCATGGGTTTAACTCATAAGTTTGACCCCAAACTGAAAAGAAATACATGACAACAACAGAACCAGTTCGTTCTAGCAGCCCAGAGCTCTCAAGCATGACCCTTCCTAAATTAAAGGAAGTTGCGTCCCAGCTCGGCATCGAAGGTGCGGCAAAGCTAAAGAAAGATGATCTCGTCACAGCAATTGCAGATCTCCAGGCAGCAAACCGCGAAGCAGCTAAAGCTGAACGCGAAGCTCGCCGCGAAGCTCGTAACGCGAAGAAGAATAATCGCGACTCAAATAATTCAAGCACAAGCAACTCCTCTGATGACGAAGGCGATGACGAAGACTCGTCAGGTGAAAACTCATCTCAGGATCGCCACAACGATCGCGATGATCGCGGAGGACGCAATCGTGGTCGTGATCGCAATCGTGGTCGTGATCGCAATCGCGACCGCGGAAATCGCGAAGAGCGCGAACCAGTCATTGGTGAAGATGACGTGCTCGTTCCAGTTGGTGGTCTCGTTGACATTATGGATAACTATTCATTTATCCGTACTGGTGGATACCTTCCAGGCCCTAACGATGTCTATGTTTCACAAGGTCAAGTGCGAAAGTACGGGCTTCGCAAGGGCGATGTCGTCACTGGACAAGTGCGTCAGGCACGAGAGGGCGAAACACGTCAGAAGTACAACCCACTTATTACTCTCGAAACCATTAACGGAATGCCTTTTGAAGAAGCGCGTGGCCGAGTTGAATTTGGAAAGCTCGTTCCGCTCTATCCTCAAGAGCGCCTACGTCTTGAGACAGAGCCAAATGTCCTTACGACTCGTGTCATCGATTTGATTGCACCAATTGGTAAAGGTCAGCGCGGTCTCATCGTTTCACCACCCAAAGCTGGTAAAACAATGGTCCTGCAGTCAATTGCGAATGCAATTACTACAAATAATCCTGAGTGCCACTTGATGGTAGTTCTTGTTGACGAGCGCCCAGAAGAAGTTACAGATATGCAGCGAAGCGTAAAAGGTGAAGTAATTGCATCTACATTCGATCGTCCTGCAGAAGATCACACAACTATCGCCGAACTTGCAATCGAGCGCGCAAAGCGACTCGTTGAAATGGGACACGATGTAGTTGTTCTTCTTGACTCGATTACCCGCTTGGGTCGCGCATACAACATCGCAGCACCAGCATCAGGCCGCATTCTTTCTGGTGGCGTGGATTCAGCTGCGTTATATCCACCAAAGAAGTTTTTTGGTGCAGCTCGTAATATTGAAGATGGCGGTTCGCTCACCATTCTTGCAACAGCTCTGGTTGATACTGGATCTCGAATGGATGAAGTTATCTTTGAAGAGTTCAAGGGCACCGGAAATATGGAATTGATTCTAGATCGCCGTATGGCTGACAAGCGCATTTTCCCTGCAGTCAATGTTGTCGCTTCAGGTACACGTAAGGAAGAAATCCTTATGGGAACAGAAGAGCTCAACATCGTATGGAAGTTACGTCGAGTCTTGCATGCGCTCGAACCACAAGCCGCGCTCGAACTGTTGCTCGAGAAGATGAAGGGCACTAAGTCCAACGTCGAATTCTTGATGCAGATTCAGAAGACGACCGCAGGTCCAGACGACAGCAAGTAATTCACACATTCTTCACAGAAACCCCGTTCAGAGATGAGCGGGGTTTCTACTTTCACACACGTTGCACATTTTCAGCACACTTGAATCACAAAGTTTGCCTGGATAGTTCTTCCTGAAAGCATTACTGGCGATTAGGAGAAAATTGTGAAGTTCATTTCAACAAAGAATGTGGCTCTACTTGTGGCAGCGGGATTGATTGCAAGTACAGGAACAGCTGTTGCAGCCGATACTAAGGATGCTGCAGTTGCAAGAGCCCAGGCGCAAGCAGCATTTCAAAGTTCGATGTCGACATATATCGCTGCACACCGAGCGATTATTGATACACGTCGTGCGGCTCATGCAAAGGCGCTCACTGATTTTCAGACCGCACTTAATTCAGTAACTACTGATGCGCAGTTGCAAGCTGCAAAAGATGCTCGCAAGAGCGCAATTACGGCTGCAAATACAACAGCAACTGCCGCACTTGCAGCACTTGTGAAGCCGGTAAAACCAGCAAAGGCTGCGAAAGCGCCTCGATCACCAAAGCAGGCCGCATAACTTCTCCTCCACCGGATGGCAGTCAGCCGCAGAATCCCGCGTGGATTTTGCGGTTTTCTGCTTATGCGAGAGTATTAGCGCCTATTGCCACACCTTATGGCGATGACCTGGTTCACCAGCTGCGGCAGGACCCAGACTCAAGAAAAGGAATATAAAAATGAAGAAAGATATCCATCCAGAGTACAAAGAGACCCAGGTAACCTGTGGTTGCGGTGAAAAGTTTCTAACCCGCTCAACTGTTGCTAGCGGATCTATCTACGTTGAAGTTTGTTCAGTCTGCCACCCGTTCTACACAGGTAAGCAGCGCATCCTCGATACCGGTGGACGCGTCGC
>WLME01000097.1 GCA_009700365.1 Actinomycetota bacterium
AATAAGGTGGCACCATGGAATATAGACGCCTTGGCAGTAGCGGAATGTATGTATCAGAAATCTCTTACGGAAACTGGATTACGCATGGTTCCCAAGTTGAGACCGAGGCAGCAATTAAATGTGTGCGCGAGGCGCTCAATCAAGGAATAACTACCTTTGACACAGCAGATGTCTATGCAGGCACCAAAGCTGAAGTAGTTTTAGCTAAAGCGCTTAAAGGTGTTCGCAGAGAATCCTACGAATTATTTACCAAGGTGTATTGGCCAACAGGTCCAGGAAAAAATGATAGAGGTCTTTCTCGCAAACACATTATGGAATCCTGTAACGCCTCATTGAAGCGACTTAAAACAGATCATATTGATCTTTACCAAGCGCATCGTTTTGATTTCGAAACACCGCTAGAAGAAACTTTGAGCGCCTTCGATGACCTTATCCGTCAAGGAAAAGTTAGTTACATCGGTTTCTCAGAATGGGATGCACGGCAAATTTCAGATGCCCTCAAAATTCAAGATCTGCGTGGATACAACCGTTTTGTCTCCAGTCAACCTCAATACTCTGCCCTGTGGCGAGTCATCGAGGCAGAAGTTGTGCCGTTGTCACAGAAAGAAGGAATTGGCCAAATCGTTTGGTCGCCGATGGCTCAAGGAGTTCTTACTGGAAAATACCTCCCAGGTAAGAAGCCACCTGCCGGCTCACGAGCAACTGATAAGAAGAGTGGCGCTAACTTTATTTCTCGCTTAATGTCTCACGAAATCCTTACTGCAGTGCAAGAACTAAAACCAATTGCTGCAGATTTATCTATTTCAATGTCTCAGCTAGCACTTGCGTGGGTACTTAATAATCAGAATGTTTCATCTGCAATCATGGGTGCGACAAAGCCGTCACAAGTAAAAGAGAATGCAAAGGCTTCTGGGATTAAACTCTCTGCCGATGTAATGAGCGCAATAAATAGCACTCTGGGTTCATTTGCAGAACGAGATCCAAAGAAGAATGAGAGCCCAAACCCTCGGGCATAAACGTTCTTCTTAGAAGGATTCGCCAGCTTTGATAGAAGGCTTCGGTGTGCGCATTCTGCGCATCTGAGTTGATCTTAGCCAACCGTACATAGCAAGACCCTTAACCTCTGCGCCAGGAAACTTAGAAGCAACTTCGCGCTTTATTTTGCGTCCAAGAAAAATACCGTCGATGACCGAAATCAAAAGAACTGAGTACATCACGACAATACTTCCCACTTGAAAAATCGGGCTTGGAATCAATGTGAGGAAGAGGACGATGAAAATTACCGGTAAGAAATACTCACCAACGGATCGTCGCGCGTCAACGAAATTGCGAACGAACTTTCTGACTGGTCCTTTATCTCTAAGTGGAAGAGCGTTTTCATCGCCGCGTAGATATGCAGCGCGCTGAGAGATTCGAGCAGCTCTGGCAGCATCTTTGGCTCTCTTCTTCTCTGCCTTTGTAGAGGCTGGTGCAAGAGAGGAAACTTTGCGAGCAGCTTCGGCTTCTTTGCGCTTTGGGGTTGGACGACCCTTTTTATTATCTGTTGCGTCAGTCATGGGTCGAACTATAGAGCGAGCATCTGCTCGAGAGCCAACTTAGAGAACTTTGCTACGCGCTCGTCAACTCTAATTTCATTGACTACGTGGCCGGCAACGATGGATTCCATCGCCCATACAAGGTGGGGGAGGTCGATACGGTTCATAGTCGAGCAGTAGCAGACCGTCTTATCGAGGAAGACAATCTCCTTATCGGGATTGTTCTGAGCAAGTCGAGAGACGAGATTGAGCTCTGTTCCAATAGCCCACTTACTTCCCGCAGGCGAGGCCGTGACTGTCTGAATGATTTTTTCAGTACTTCCGACGACATCAGAATCAACTACGACTTCATGTTGGCACTCAGGATGAACGATTACCTGAACGCCGGGAATACGAGTGCGAACTTCGGCAATCGATTGACGTGTGAAGCGACCATGGACTGAACAGTGGCCGCGCCAAAGAATCATCTTTGCGCCACGAATCTCTTCTTCAGTTAAACCACCCATCGGTTTCCAAGGATTCCATAGGACACAGTCATCGAGTGAAAGGCCAAGAGAGAGCACGGCTGTATTGCGTCCTAAATGTTGATCAGGAAGGAAGAGAACTTTCTCTGCTTTCGCAAATGCCCACTCGAGAGTTTTCTGCGCATTGGAAGAGGTACATATTGTCCCTCCATGTTCGCCGGTAAAACTCTTAATTGCTGCAGAAGAATTCATGTACGTCACTGGAACTGTCTTGGATGCAACTCCCAGTTTTTCAAGTTCTTGCCAGCATTGATTTACCTGATTTGCTGTAGCCATATCTGCCATTGAGCAACCGGCGGCAAGATCAGGAAGAATTACACGTTGTTGTGACGAAGTAAGGATGTCTGCACTTTCAGCCATGAAATGGACTCCACAGAAGAAGATAAATTCGGCAGAACTCTGAGCAGCTGCGGCTTGAGCTAACTTAAATGAGTCACCAGTGATATCCGCAAATTGAATCACTTCATCGCGTTGATAATGATGACCCAAGATAAGCGCGCGACTTCCGAGAGCAGTTCTTGCCGCAACAGCGCGTTCTACGAGGTGCGGGTCACTCGCAGGTGGAAGCTCTCCAGTGCATGAGACGCCTCGCTCTGAGGCGAGATCTGAGCCCTGCCCAAGTACAAGAAGTTCGCTGAGGCTGATGGACATATGCTCATACTAATAGTCCTAGCGACATGCGTTTGGGTTAGCCAGAGCAACCCGGCGCGGGTATTCTTACGCACATGACTACAGACACAACATCAACTCCAGTCGAAATCACAACTGGCATCACTCTGACCGATGTCGCAGCCGCAAAGGTTGCAGCCCTTCTGGCTCAAGAAGGTCGCGATGATCTCTACCTTCGTGTCGCTGTTCAGCCAGGTGGATGTTCAGGGCTTCGCTACCAACTCTATTTTGATGATCGTAATCAAGACGGCGATGTCACTCGCGAGTTCGGTGCGGTCAAGGTAGTCGTAGACAAGATGAGCGACCCGTATCTCATGGGAGCATCAATCGATTTCGTAGACACTATTGAAAAGCAAGGTTTCACAATTGATAATCCAAATGCACAAGGTTCATGTGCATGCGGCGATTCATTTAACTAATCAGCGATAAAACCTTGCGTCTGTAGTTAGATTCCAGCTATGAAAATAGGTGTGGCTGGTTCTGTTGGATTAGATCACATCATGACTTTCCCTGGAAAGTTCACTGACTCACTCGTTGCAGGTTCCCTCGAAAAGGTATCGCTCTCTTTTCTCGTTGATGGACTTGATGTTCGTCGAGGCGGATGTGCGGCAAATATTGCATTTGGCCTCGGCGTTCTAGGACTTAACCCAATCCTTATTGCTGCAGTAGGCAAAGATTTTGCAGATTACGATGCTTGGCTCACTCGCCATGGCGTCGATACATCTCACGCTCTAGTCTCAACGTCTCAGCACACTGCGCATTTCACAGTAACGACAGATACCGAGCTCAATCAGATTGCCTCCTTTTTTCCTGGAGCGATGTCGGAAGCACGAAATATCGAGCTACAACCAATTATGGATAAAGTTGGAAAACTTGATCTGCTTGTAATTTCACCAGATGATCCTGAGGCGATGCTTCGTCACACTGAAGTTGCTTTGGCATCAGGTGTAGCTGTTGCAGCCGATCCTTCGCAGCAGATGGCGCGCATGAGCGGTGAAGAAATCAAGAAGCTCATCTCTGGGGCAACCTATCTATTTATGAATGAATATGAACTCGCACTCGCAATTCAAAAGACAGGGTGGAGCGATCACGAGATTCTTGAACGAGTCACATATCGTGTTGTGACTTTGGGCTCCGAGGGAGCGCGAATCGAAAGTATCGACGGAACATTTATCAAAGTTGGTTGCGCGAAAGAGAAGGCAAAGGTAGATCCCACAGGTGTTGGTGATTCTTTCCGCTCAGGATTTGTCGCCGGACTTGCATGGGGACTCTCATTAGAAAGATGCGCCCAGCTTGGATCAATGATTGCAACCTACGTCATTGAAACAACAGGTACTCAGGAGTATCGATTTACTAAGGACGAATTTGTGAGCCGATTTAAAGAAGCATACGGCTCAGATGCTGCTACAGATATTTCCGCGCACTTAGCTTCGTAATTCTGAGACTACTTGGCTTATTGCATTCGATAGCGCATCGATGTGGTCTTGAGAAGTTCCAGAATGCAATGTAAAGCGTAAGTGGCCAGTCGTTTCATACCCCATGACTGCAAGGACATGGCTCGGTTGTAAATCTTCGGGAGAGCAGGCCGATCCTGAATCGACGCTAAAGCCGAGTTCGGCAAGTCTTCGGACAACATTTTCTCCAGCTACCCCAGAAATTATCATCGAAAAAATGTGGGGGAGCGCTGGCGAATCCAGCGCAACTATCTGAGAGTTTGCGATTATTGCAAGTTTTTTGATTGCGTAATCTCGAATCGATGAATCTTCCGGAAGGAAATTTTCCAGAGCGACAGATGAAGCTAATAGCAAAGGAAGTGAGTAACTACCCGGAGATTTAATTGGTGCGATGTGAGGC
>WLME01000098.1 GCA_009700365.1 Actinomycetota bacterium
ACTTTGGTTGTCCCAGGAATAACGGTCAACGGTGGTGTAACCACCTATCTTTGGGTTGCACTCCTTTTTGGTTTGATCAACAGCGTCTTTGGTTCAATCATCAAAGTCTTAACTTTCCCTGTTTCAATCGTGACCTTTGGTCTCTTTCTCTTTGTAGTTAATGCAGCAATGTTGTCATTGACGGCTCGCTGGAGCGAGAAATTGGAAGTTACAGGATTCTGGTCTGCCCTGTTGGCTTCATTAATCATCAGTGTCATCACGACTATTTTTAAGCCGAAGAAAAAGGTATAACTCTGTTGCAGATCCTGTTGGTCTCACTCGGTGGAATCATCGGGTCGGTTCTGCGATGGCAATTTATTGAAGTGCTTCCAACACTTTCGCTTGGGGTTTTTATCGTCAACCAACTTGGCGTATTAGTGGCTGGTTTTGTCGCTTATCGAATGAAACCAACCGAAAATCAGCGATTATTTTGGATTACTGGTTTCGCAGGCGGATTTACAACACTTTCCTCACTTGCATTTATCCTTCACGGATCATCACCAGTATCTGGCTTTGTATACGCTGCATCTTCTTTGGTCGTAAGTATGCTCATTCTTAATATCCTCAAAGAAAAAGCTAAAGCATGAGACTCCTAACTTTTATCGCAGGCGCTGCAATCGGTGCGCCACTTCGATATCTCATCGATAAATTCTTCAGAGCAAAGTACGTTTTTCCAGTTGGAATCTTGATTGTTAACGTAATCGGCTCATTTATTTTGGGCTACACGCAGAACAATTACTTTGTGATGGGATTCTGTGGCGCGTTTACAACGTGGTCAGCATTCATGTTAGATATTGATCATGGATTGCCGTTTCGCAGGCGAACTGCAATCAATATCCTTCTTACATTTGGTCTTTCAATTGCAGCCGTAGCTGCAGGATTTTCTCTAGCGTCCTAAAATCCGCTTCATCCATTTCTCGATCTCGTCGGGATGACGAGGAATATTTTCCGAGATATTGCGGCATCCATCTGCTGTAACCACCACATCATCTTCAATACGAATGCCGATCCCGCGGTATTCGGGAGCAAATAATTCGTCATCTGGTTGTATGTAGAGACCTGGTTCAACAGTTAAGACCATTCCTTCACGAAGTGGTGCATCGAGATACATCTCTTTGCGAGCCTGTGCACAATCGTGAACATCAAGACCAAGGTGATGGCTCACGCCATGCAAGGTCCAACGTCGATGCAAACCGACCTCCGGCTTTAAAGATTCTTCAGCAGAAACTGTGAGCACTCCCATATCTGCAAGGCCTTTAGCTAAAACTTCCTGGCAAGCCTTGTTAATTTCAGAGAACATCACACCAGGTTTAATTGCAGCAAAACCGGCTAACTGAGATTCGTAGACCAACATATACAGTGCACGCTGAGTTGGAGAGAATTTTCCATCGACCGGAAGTGTGCGCGTGATATCGGCTGTGTAGAAGGATTCCATTTCAACACCTGCATCTACAAGCACTAATTCACCTCGGCGAACATCGCCATCGTTGCGGATCCAGTGCAAGACGCAGGCGTGTGAACCAGCGCCGACAATCGTGTTGTATCCCAAATCATTTCCAAGAATTCGAGCACGACCATAGAAAGCACCATCAAGAACACGTTCTCCACGAGGTGTCTCGATAGCTGCAGGAATGGCAGCAATGACGTCGTTAAATCCAAGAGCGCTAGCATCGACAGCGCGCTGCAATTCACGAACTTCATATTCATCTTTGCAAAGGCGCTGTTCAGAAACGAAAATTGTGAATTCTTCTTCACGATCATGCTTCTTAATATTCTTTTCAACTGCAGCATCTACATCACGCAGCGTGAGCGTCTCCTTGCCATCAGATAGAAGCACTTCGAGTTCGCTTAAGTGACGAGCTTCAATCTGGTAACGGGCTTTTGCTTCGGCTAATGTGAAGCGACGCCCCACCCAGAGTTCGCCATATTTGGAGTCGCGGTAGAAAGCATCGGAATCTCGCGTTGAACGAGGATGCATGTAAAGGTATGTAATATGCGAATCACCGGATGGCTCGAGAACTAATACTGCATCTGCAGTTGAATCGGCTCCTTGTACTCCACTGTAATATACAAATGCGCTGTGAGGACGATAGTTATAGTCAGAGTCGTTTGCGCGAACTTTAAATCCACCAGCTGGAAGAACTAGACGAATTCCTTTGTATTCTGCAGATAGAACCTGGCGACGCGAGTATGCATAGGTAACAACTTCAAGCGGAGCGATATCACTGAGATCTGAGGGCGACCAACCAGAGGCCATAAAATTTGCAAAGAGTTCAGAGGGCACTTGATCGTGAATTCGCTTTGGCTTTTCGGTCGTTACATCTGTGTTCTCATTGTTCATATTTGAATCTTACGCGCATTAATCTCACATTTGTAGGGTCTACCAAAGGGAATATCACTTGATAACCTTGCTAAATGCCTTCAATCTTTGAGACAGATGCCGCGCTGGACGGGCTTGCAAAAACTGCAATCCTGCGCACTAAAGAGTTGATGGAGCAATCCGATAAGTTGCGTGACCGGCGAGAAAAAGCCAATCGCAAGCGAGTCGCACGCCTCTTTAAAGATCCTAAGGCAATCGAGGCAACTATCACTTTGACTGATGAAGTCATGCGTATCTCATCCGTCAAATCATCTTCACGAATTTTTCGTCGCGCAGCCAAGAAGGCAAGCATCACCGGCTTCGGACCACTTAATGGTATCGGTCTTCACGCAATTGGAATCATCTCGAATGTATTGCCAACTCCAGTTGTTGCTGCCGTGCATCAGCGTGTGCGCGCACTTTCAAAAGATTTAATACTTGCATCGGAATCCGAAAAGCTTTCGAAACATATGAAGAAGCGAACCGAGAAAGGCATTTCGCTCAATATAAATGTTCTGGGCGAAGCGGTACTCGGGGATCATGAGGCAGAAATTCGATTCCAGTCAATCTTAGAGATGATGCGTCGCCCTGAGATAAATTACATTTCAGTCAAACTCTCCTCCATCGTTGCTCAACTCATCATTATTGATGTCGAAGGTTCGATTGATCGAGTTTCAGAGAAGATGCGTATTCTCTATCGCGAAGCACAGCAGCATGGAGTCTTTGTAAACCTCGATATGGAGGAGTACCGAGATTTACCTATGACTGTTGCAGCCTTTATGCGCGTTCTCGATGAACCTGAATTTGAATCCATGAAAGCCGGAATAGTTCTTCAGGCATATCTTCCTGAATCACATAAGTTCTTTGCTCAACTCGTTGAATGGTCGAAGGCTCGTTATTCACGTAGTGGCGGAACGATTAAGGTGCGCCTTGTTAAGGGTGCAAACCTTGCGATGGAGCGTGCCGAAGCTGAACTTCACGGCTGGAGCGCAGCCCCTTATCGCTCAAAGTCAGATGTAGACGCCTCTTATGTACGACTTATAGATGCAGCACTTCGCCCAGAACATTCGAAGGCAGTGCGCATTGGCATTGCCTCACACAACTTATTCCATATGACGTGGGCTCTTGAAGTCGCGAAGTCTCGCGGAGTCGTTGATCAGATTGATATTGAGATGCTCGAAGGCATGGCTAATGCCGAAGCACTTGCAGTAACGCGCGCGGGACAACCTGTACTTCTATACGCACCAGTTACTCGTAAGGATGATTTTGCCGCAGCTGTTGCATATCTAGTACGTAGACTCGATGAGAACACATCCGATGAAAATTATCTCAAAGCTGCCTTCGAAATTTCCAAGAATCCGACAAAGTTCAAAGAGCAAGAAGAGCGCTTCCTCAATTCAATCTCTGAGCGCCATAGCGTCACAACGAACTCTTTGCGACACATAAGCCATGAAGCTACAGGTGGCTATATATTTGAAAATGAGCGGAATGCAGATCCAACCGAGCCAGACTTCATAGATAAGGTTTCGAAGGCGATTAAGAAAGTTCGCGCCATAAAGAATCAAGAGATTCCATTGGTTATCGACGGGAAAGAAATATTTACCAAAGAGCAGGAGGCGGGAACCGATCCTTCTGATAACGGCAAAGTCTGGTATCACTACTCTGTTGGTTCAGCTAAAGATGTAGATACAGCAATTGATACCGCTAAGAAGGCGCAAGGCAAGTGGAGCAGTCTGACGATTGAAGAGCGGACCGCAATTTTATTTAAGGCTGCTGAAATCATGCAGAAAGCAATCACTGAAACCATCGCAGTCATGTCACGCGATGCCGGAAAGACTGTTGCTGAAGCTGATCCTGAAGTTGCTGAGGCCATTGACTTCGCTCGCTTTTATGCGACTACCGCGCAAAACTTTGGCGAATCAACTCCGCTCGGCACCATTCTTGTAGTTCCTCCCTGGAATTTTCCTTATGCAATACCTATGGGAGGAATTTGTGCAGCACTTGCCGCAGGAAATACCGTCATCCTGAAACCTGCTCCAGAAACTGTCGCGACTGCTTGGGAGATCGTCAGCCACTTGTGGGCAGGTGGAGTTCCTCA
>WLME01000099.1 GCA_009700365.1 Actinomycetota bacterium
ATCAACGCCTGGAATCATCTGCAAGGCCGCGGTATCAATAGCTGTACGTGGCCACAAGGCATTGACTGCAATTCCATCTCGCTTGAATTCTTCTGACATCCCCAGAACACACATACTCATTCCATATTTTGCCATTGTGTAAGCAACATGGTTCTTAAACCATTTAGCTTTCATAGAAAGCGGTGGCGAAAGAGTCAGGATGTGAGGATTACGGCCAGCTTCGGCCGATTCCCGTAGATGAGGAATAGCAGCCTGAGATGTGAGGAATGTTCCGCGTACATTGACATCAAACATCAAATCGAAGCGCTTGGCTGGAGTGTCCTCCGTGCGAGTGAGGTTGATAGCGCTGGCATTGTTAATCAAGATGTCAATGCCACCAAATTCCTTAGCGGCAAGTGCAACTGCTTCAGCTATCTGATTTTCATCTCGAAGGTCGCATTGAATTGGAAGAGCTGTCCCGCCGGCTGCCCGAATTTCTTCTGCGGCCGTGTGTATGGTGCCGGGCAGTTTCGGATTGGGATCAGAAGTCTTTGCAGCAATCGCAACAAATGCACCATCTCGCGCCGCGCGAAGTGCAATCGCCAGACCAATGCCTCGAGAGCCTCCTGTGATGAAAATTCTTTTACCTTGAAGTGACATTTAATTTCCTCTCGATGCCATAAATTTCATAAAGGCTTCGGCAGCCTCTTCGGATTGAAGTGCAAGTGCAAAGATTTGAAACTCTGCCCGTATTACAGCGGCCACTGCATCATGCTTATTTGCTTTCATCAGCGCCTTGGTATTGATAATCGCTTGAGGTGGCTGTTGGCCGATTCGTTCAGCAATTTCCATAGCTTCCTGTTCAGGATCAGATGCAATGCTTGCAATCATCCCCATCTGGAGTGCCTCGTCTGCCGAGAAGGATTCACCTGTCATGAAAATCTTTGCAGCTCGTTGATATCCAACTAACTCTGGAAAGAGTTTTGTAGAACCTGCCTCAGGAACTAGACCCAGCGAGGTAAATGGCATCGAAAATTTTGCACTCGGAGATGCAACCACGACATCGCAATGTAGGAGCATCGTTGTCCCTACTCCTATTGCATTGCCTTTAACGCAAGCAAGTAAGGGTTTAGGGAAATCAAGAAGAGATGCCAAAAACTTGACTACATCGGAATCTTCTTCTGCGGGCGGATTAGACATAAAGTCACGGATGTCATTGCCAGCCGTGAAGTGATCCCCCTCGCTCGCGAGAAGGACGCACCGAACCGAGAAATCTCCAGCAGCCTCATTAAGATGATGAGCTAAACCCGCATACATGTCCCGGGTGATTGCATTCATCTTTTCTGGGCGGTTAAACCGGATGATCAAGGTTTGCCCTTGCTTGGAGGTCGTGATTTCGGTCATTTGGGCATCTTAAAGGGTCATAAAGGTAATTGAAAGGATGCCATCAGGAGCATAATAGGAATATAGCAACGGAGAGGTCGCTGTGATGTCTAGAGATATAACTATTACCACCAGAGAATTATCACCCTTTGAACAACTCGTACTGGGTCTGCTCTGTGAAGGAAAAACTAATTCAGCAATTGCGAGAGAGACTAGCCATACCGAAAAGGTAATTGAAAATACAATCAGTCGTTCAGCAAAAGCTTTTGGAATCACATCCGATGAAGATACGAATATCAGAGTACTTCTCGCTCTCGCATTTCGAACACATTATGGCGATGCAGCCTTTGATCGTCTTGGCGTTCCTTGCATGCACTTGGAATTAAATGCAGACGGCCAGTCAATTTGTAATCGCGACAATCATTAGATCATTGCATGTCTTGAGTCACACTTTTCTTGGTGCTATCTCTCAACTCACTGACTGAGGTGCCAGCACTCAGATTTTTACGCTCCGAAGACATACCTCAGGTATGTAATTTGCATAGCGCTTAACTATCTAGGCGCTTTGTAAAGGAGAGAAAAAATGAAACGTAAGAATTTTGACAAGATTGTCACTGCAGTTGGATTTGGCTTAACAGTGTTTCTACTTGTCGCCGCAGGTTTGTTGAATTGGGGAGCTTCATTTGCCTCGGAATCGGTTTCAAGTCAGTTAGAAAATCAGAATATTTCATTTCCACCCGCAATTGGAATGCCAGCAGAAACTAGATCAAAGCTTGCTAAATGGGCAGAGAAGCCAGTAACCACCGGAGAGATGGCTCGCGATTACTCTGATCTCTTTATTTGGGAGCATATGAAGGCTGCCTCAATTGCAGTAATGGGAAAGCCAGCAACCTATTCAGAAGTTTCAAATGCTTACTTGGCGCTCACTAGAAGTGGAAGCAAAGACGCTGCACAGATCCAGAAGTTATCAGATCTTCGCGACACCTTATTTATGGGTAACACCTTACGCGGAATGCTCCTCGAGGCTTATGCATTCGGCACTATGGGAGTTATCGCAGGATATGGAGCAGTTGCCGCATTGGTCGGAGGACTTGTGATGCTTCTGCTTTCAATTGCAGGGTTGGTGCATATTCGTCGCACCCCAGATAGCGCGACGATATAACCCTCAACTCTCCAACTCTCCGTGAAGACTGAGGGAAAAAGAAACCCCGGTCCTGAGCAATCAGGGCCGGGGTTTTCTCTTACATCAGATTATTTAGCGTTCGAGCTTTCCAGAGATGAAATCTTCAGTCTTGTCGTGTGCTTGTTCGTCTGTGTATTGAATAGGTGGAGTCTTCATAAAGTATGAAGATGGTGAGAGCAACGCTCCCCCAATCTTGCGATCTAGACCAATCTTTGCGCAACGAAGCGCATCAATGATCACACCAGCTGAGTTAGGTGAATCCCATACTTCAAGCTTGTATTCGAGGTTCAATGGAACATCACCGAAAGCACGTCCTTCAAGTCGAACGTAAGCCCACTTGCGATCATCAAGCCAAGGAATGTAATCGGAAGGACCAATGTGAACATTCTTCGCGCCTAGGTCATGCTCGAGCTGTGATGTCACTGAGTTGGTCTTTGAAATCTTCTTAGATTCAAGACGATCTCTTTCGAGCATATTCTTGAAGTCCATGTTTCCACCAACATTGAGCTGGTAAGTGCGATCTAGGTGAACGCCACGGTCTTGGAAAAGCTTCGCCATGATGCGGTGGGTAATTGTTGCGCCAACCTGGCTCTTGATGTCATCTCCCACAATTGGAAGACCTGCATCTTTAAACTTCTTTTCCCATTCAGGATCAGAAGCGATAAATACTGGGAGGGCATTAACAAATGCACATCCTGCATCGATTGCACACTGCGCATAGAACTTAGCGGCCTCTTCAGAACCTACAGGTAAGTAGCAGATGAGTACATCTACTTGCTCTTCTTTAAGAACTGCAACTACATCTACAGGAGTTGCAGTCGATTCAGTGATGGTCTCCTTGTAATACTTTCCAAGGCCATCAAGTGTGGTTCCGCGTTGAACGGTTACACCAGTTTTTGCAACATCAGAAAACTTGATGGTGTTGTTTTCGCTGGCCCACATTGCCTCTGAAAGATCAAGGCCAACTTTCTTTGCATCAACATCGAAGGCAGCAACAAATTTCACATTGCTGATGTGGTACTCGCCAACTACAGCGTGCATAAGACCCGGAATCTCCTGATCTCGAGCTGCATCCTTGTAATAGGTGACGCCTTGTACTAACGAGTTAGCGCAGTTTCCTACTCCAACGATTGCGACACGGATGTCGCCTTTACCAGTAGTGATATTCACTTAGTCTTCCCTTCGGTTTTGATCATGCTTTCAAGCCAAGCGATTTCTCGCTCGAGCGAATCGAGTGAGTAGCGGCGCCACTCCTCAAGATATTTATCAAGCCCTGCAGTTGATCCCTCAAGATCAGTGCGCAGTAGCTCGGCCTTCTCCTGAAGTCGACGCAAGCGCCCTTCAAGAATTCGAACACGGTTCTTCTTAGGTGTTGGACTAAAGAGCGCGAAGTGAACTTCGAAGCCTTCATCCGACCAAGAATCTGGAGTTACAGTTTCAGTGAGCTGCTCAAATCTCTTGGCGCCTTTTTCGGTTATTGAATAGACGATTCGTGTGCGACGAGAGGTGACGTCGACCTCGTTCGACTCAATCCATCCCGCAATCACCATGCGGCGAAGTTGTGGGTAGAGAACTGAGAATGAGAGAGCGCGGAAGGGTCCAAAGATGGCGATCATGCGCTTGCGCAGCTCGTAGCCGTGCAGTGGGCTCTGTGAGAGCAGGCCAAGGAGGGCGAATTCGAGTGAATCAGCGCGTGAACGCATTTCGACCTCCTGAGGGCTTATAACGGGCGGTTATATCTATTCGATATATCGGATGCGTAGTTAAGCCGATATAGCTCCCCTAGCGCAAATCGACACACCGATTGGCTACCGTTGCCCCATGTTCAGCGCTGCGATCCCCACCCGTCTGCCCGAGTACCTCGTGGCGGCGATCATCATCATCATCGCGCCAGGCCCTAGC